>JANXDV010000079.1 GCA_025058955.1 Archaeoglobaceae archaeon
AGGCGAACCAGACTTTCCGGTTCCATGGAGAATAAGAGAGGAGATGATCTATTCTCTGGAGAAAGGTTACACCTCCTACACATCAAATTACGGTCTTCCAGAGCTGAGAGAAGGGATAGCAGAATACTATCGCAGATTTTCTCTTGAAACATCTTCAAAGAACATTTTGATAACTACAGGAGCGAGTGAAGCTATCGATCTGGCAATAAGAGCGATAATAGAGCCAGGAGATAGAGTTCTTCTTCCCGAGCCATGCTATGTAAGCTACAGACCTCTTGTAAGCCTTTGCGGTGGTGAAGTTATTTCTATTCCAACGAATCCAGATTTCAAGCTCAGAAGTGAGTTGATCGAGAAATACGTGGATGAAAAGACTAAGGCGATCATTCTTAACTATCCAGCAAATCCGACTGGAGTTAGCTATCGAAAAAATGAGCTTGAAGAAATAGCGGATAGCATAATAGAGCATGATCTACTCGTGATCTCAGATGAAATATACTCTGAGCTCACTTTTGACTATAAACATGTCGCCTTAGCGTCTTTAAATGGCATGGAAGATCGAGTGATCACAATCAATGGATTTTCAAAGGCATTCTCGATGACGGGAATGAGAGTGGGATATGTAATAGCTCCAGATGACATATTAGCTGGGATTTTGAAGATCCATCAGTATTGTATGCTCTGCGCCCCTATCACTGCACAGATTGGAGCAATTGAAGCTTTGAAGTGCCTTGAAGAAGTTGAAAAGGCAAAAGCGGAATATTTGAGAAGAAGAAATTACCTTTTCAAGAGATTAAAAGAATTTCTCGAGATTAGAAAACCAGAAGGCACTTTTTATGCATTCCCGAATATATCTTCCACGGGCTTAGGAAGTGAGGAATTTGCTGAGAAACTTTTATTCAGCAAGAAAGTCGCAGTTGTTCCAGGAAATGCTTTTGGCGAGTGTGGAGAAGGGTATGTTAGATTGGCCTTTGCGGTAAAATTTGAAAAACTCAAAGAAGCTATTGATAGAATGGAGGAGTTCGTGCATGCCAAGGGTTAAACTTTTTGCCCGGTTTAGGGAGATTGCTGGAGTTGGTGAGATCGAGATTGAAGGCAAGAATTTGAAGGAAGTTGTGGAAAATCTGACTCAAAGATATCCCAAGCTTAGAGAAGCGTTCTTCGAAGGAGAAAAGCTGAAAGATTTCGTTCAGATCATGGTGAATGGAAAAAACGCGCGTGGAAATCTAAACTTAGAACTTTCAGATAGAGATCTGGTAGCAATATTCCCTCCAGTGAGTGGAGGATAGTTTTTTCTGCACTCACAAAAAAGTTCAGTGAATGATCATCAGAGCAAAACCATACAGCGACTCTGAGATCCTCTCAGTAATGCACCCCTTGCTGAGGGAGTGGTTTTTATCTAAGTTCTCATCCTTCACACCCCCACAGAAATATGCAATAGTCGAATCCCACTTGGGTAGAAACGTTCTCATAACTTCTCCAACTGGAAGTGGTAAGACACTTGCAGCTTTCATCTCTTCGCTGAGCATGTTGCTGAATAAGGCTGAGAAGAACGAGTTGAGCGATGAGGTGCAAGTTGTCTACGTTTCTCCGCTAAAGGCTCTCAACAACGACATAAGAAAGAACCTTGAAGAGCCTTTAAAGGAAATATATGAACTTGCGGAAAAAAAAGGGATAGAGCTTCAAGAAATAAGGATAGCTGTTAGAACTGGCGACACAGATGCCAACGAAAGGCAAAAGCAAATGAAAAAGCCACCCCATATTCTAATAACAACTCCTGAAACGCTTGCAATAACTCTATGCAGTCCGAAATTCTCAAAGGCTTTAAGAAACGTGA
The DNA here is from genome assembly GCA_025058955.1 of Archaeoglobaceae archaeon. Classification (GTDB taxonomy): domain Archaea; phylum Halobacteriota; class Archaeoglobi; order Archaeoglobales; family Archaeoglobaceae; genus WYZ-LMO2. Next base: position 1,835 of record JANXDV010000079.1, read on the forward strand.
AATTCCTGATCGTTGACGAAATTCATGCAATGGCTGAAAACAAGCGTGGAACGCACCTTTCTCTTTCAATGGAGAGGCTTCAGAGAATACAACTTGGAAAGATGGTTAGAATTGGATTGTCCGCAACAATAGCTCCACTCGAAGACGTAGCAAGATTTCTCGTAGGTAGAGAATATGGCGTTGAACGTGATTGCGTTGTTGCGGATGTAACTTTCGAGAAAAAGACAGATATAAAGGTTGTTTCACCAATTAGCGACTTTTTTAATCTCTCCGCAGAAGAGATCAGTGAAAGGCTCTACGATCAGATCGCAGAACTCGTTAAAGCATCGAAGACCGCTTTGATCTTCACAAACACGAGAAGCGCTACAGAGAGAGTCGTTTATCATTTGAAAAAAAGGATTCAAGAGCCAATTAGAGCTCATCATAGCTCTTTGTCAAGAGAAGTTAGACTTGAAGTTGAAAATGAGCTGAAAGAGGGGAAGCTGAAGTGTGTAGTTTCTTCCACAAGCCTTGAACTTGGCATAGACATTGGTTATATAGATCTCGTGATCCTCATCGGCTCTCCAAAAAGCATAAACAGAGCTTTACAGAGAATTGGGAGAAGTGGGCACAAGCTTCACGAAGTTTCTGTTGGTAGAATCATCGTTCTCGATCCAGACGATCTCGTAGAATGCACGGTGCTAACGAAAGAAGCGATAAATCGAAATCTTGATAGAATAAGAATTCCAGAAAATTGCCTCGATGTTTTATGCCAACATGTCGTTGGAATGTCGATTGAGAAGAAGTGGAGTGTTGAGGAAGCTTTAGCATTGGTTAGAAATGCCTATCCCTATAGGAATCTGAGAAGAGAAGATTTTATCTCGGTGCTTCGATATTTGTCTGGAGAATTCTCGGAATTGGAAAGAAAGAATGTCTATGCGAAGATCTGGTTTGATGAGAACGAAGGTGTCTTTGGAAGAAGGGGCAAGATGGCAAGACCAATTTACTATCTAAACGTAGGCACGATTCCAGATGAAGTAGCGATAGGGGTTATCACAAAGGAAGGGAAGATGGTTGGAAAAGTCGAGGAGGATTTTGCTGAAAGACTTGTTGCTGGAGACATCTTCGTTTTAGCGGGAAAAACTTTTAGATTCCTAAAGTCGAAAGGTATGAACATAATCGTGGAAGAAGCAGAAGGAGAGAAGCCGACTGTGCCGAGCTGGTTCAGCGAGCAGTTGCCTCTAAGCTATGATTTAGCTTTGAGAATTCAAGATTTCCGTAGAAAAATGGAAGAGAGAATTGAAGATGCCATAGATTGGCTAAAGGAAAACTACGAGCTTGACGATAAATCCGCTAATGCCATTTATAGATACTTTGTAGAGCAGAAGCTTTTCAGCGAAATTCCAACAGACAAAAAGCTTGTAATAGAGAAATTTGAGGGTGAAAAGAACTACTACTTCTTCCACACTCTAATTGGTAGAAGAGCCAATAGTGCAATTTCAAGAGTTTTCGCTTATAGAGTTGGTCTGATGAAGAACTGTAACGTTCAGATGGTTGTTAACGATAACGGTTTCGCTTTGATCCTTCCACCTTATAGATTTTTGAACGATGCAGAAATAGAATCTCTTTTCATAATTCCAAACTTTGAGGAGCATTTAATTCGAGCATTGGATCACACGGAGCTTTTGAGAAGACGTTTTAGACATGTTGCGGTAAGGAGCTTCATGATTTTAAGAAACTATCTCGGAAGAGAGAAAAGTGTATGGAAGCAACAGTTGAACGCAGACGCGATTCTAAGCTTTTTAAAACGCTTCTATCCAGACTTTCCAGTGATTGAGGAGACTTATAGAGAGATCTTGGAAGACTCGATGGAGATCAGAAATGCTCTCGATTACCTCTCAAAGGTCGGAAAGGAGATCGAAGTTAAGATCGCGAGAACGCCCTATCCAAGTCCATTTGCCTTCAATCTCTTCGTGCTTGGTGAAGAGGATGTTGTGCTGATGGAGGACAGAAGAAAAGTCTTAAAGGAGCTTCACGAGAAAGTCATGAGTGTTATCGGAGGTGGAAGTTGAGACTAAAGCTCTATTTGGATTTCATTAAGATCGAACACACTCTTTTTGCCTTGCCTATCGCCTACGCCGGAGCGGTTTTAGCTGGAGAAATAACTCTCAAGGTTGTCCTATTGATCTTAACAGCATTTACAGGCTTAAGGACGTTTGCAATGGCTTGTAATAGGATAATCGATCGAGAAATCGATGCAAAAAATCCGAGAACTGCTAAAAGACATTTACCTGCTGGTTTAATCTCTCTCAGAGAAGCTTATGCAATTGCTCTCTTCGGTTTAGCACTTTACTTCGTCTCAGCCTTCTTTATTAACATTACCGTCTTCATTCTCTCCCCTATTCCTGCGGTTGTTTCCTACTTTTATCCCTATCTGAAGAGGTTTACCTGTCTTTCTCACTACTTCTTAGGACTTAGCGTCGCTTTTGCACTTCTTGGAGGCTGGATTGCGGTAAAGGACAGTATAATGATTCCAGAGAATGTTTTGCTTTTTGCTCTTGCTCTACTATTTTGGGAAGCAGGATTTGACATGATCTATGCATTGCAAGATGCTGAATTTGATCGAAAAGAGCGGTTGCACTCCATAGGTGGGCATTTTGGTGTGAAATTTGCAAAAAGACTTTCAATTCTAAATCACGTTATCTTCTTCTCTCTTCTTCTTTTAGCCTTTGCAAAAGAGCCGATCATCAGGTTTTCGCTCCCATTGGTGGCTTTTTTACTGATTCTCGAACACTATATAATTCGTGAGAAACACGACGAGGAGAGAATCCAGATGTCGTTCTTCTATCTTAACGCATTGTTGAGCGCTTCTCTTTTCCTTTCAATTTTCATGCAATTTCTTTTGAATCTTATGTAGTTTTTAGCTATCTTTTGCCTTTTGAAGAACGCTTTAAAACTCAATAGAGAAGGAGCAAAAGCCTTTAAAAACCATCGCATTAGTAGCTCTTAAGGGGCCGTGGGGTAGCCTGGTAGATCCTCTCGGCTTGGGGTGCCGGTGACCCGAGTTCAAATCTCGGCGGCCCCA
>JANXDV010000007.1 GCA_025058955.1 Archaeoglobaceae archaeon
GCCTTTACCTTGTAAAGTCTGCTCGCTATTATTATTGTTCCAAAGGCAATTGCAAATGGTGGTCCAATTATGCGCTCCCACATGTTTGCCCAACCCGTTGTAAATGCGAGCCCAGCAACTCCAATCAAAGTCATTCCACTGAAAACGCTACCGATCATGAGTAAAGAATAAGTCCAGAAGCCTAATTGACCGCTTGCAGCGACGAAATCCGCTAAGGTTTTTGTCCTTTTTGCTCCATAGTAGCCGATTACCGCTACAGCTATTAGATAGGCAATAAAGACGATCCATGCAAGCATTTAATCACCTCCACCTCAGTGCCCAGAGTAAGAGAAAAGAGATCTGAGCAAGTATTGTTATAGCAAAGCATATAAATGTTTCAACTTCCATTCCAAGCATGGCGGTTTGATTCAATTATGCAATATTAAACTTTTGGTTTTAGCTCTCGATCCTTACAAAACTATTAAGTAAACCTTAAGCTAAATACATTCATGATCGAAGTTGAAAAGCTTACCATGAATAAGATTGAGGAGATTCTAAAATCAAATTCATTGGGTGTTATGAGCTTTTTAGATGGAGATAAACCATACGGCGTTCCTATGATGCACATTTTCTTAGATGGAAAGCTCTATTTTGCCTTCCCAAAGGAGGGGAGAAAACAGAGGTGCCTGGAGAATAACAAAAATGTTTGCTACGTCCTCTTATTTCAGGATTGCTCGCTGATAATAGAGGGTTCTTTGGAAAAAGTGAGAGAAAAGGAAGAGATCAGAAAAGTTCTACCGATTTTTTGTAAAATGGAAGGGATTCCCGAAAAGATCTGCGAAGAATTCATAAAAATATCCACCCATCACCCAAAAATTGGGCTATATTTGCTTACTCCAAGAGCTATGAGTGGTTGGAAGCTAAAAAGACGAAATTGAATAAAATTTAAAAAATAAAATAATTTTAGCTTCCACAGATCTTTCTAAGCTCCGCCGGTGGCTTGTAAGCTTCTGGCTTCATCATGCTGACTACTTCATCAGAATATCCCGCTCCCTTTATCCTCTCTGGAGAGCTGATGAAGACCGCCTGACCGTTGCATTGGAATTGCGCAGGGAGAGGCATTGGAATACCTGTGTATGAGTGCAATCTCGGATCCTTATAACCGAAATAGGCAAACTTTGCAGGCACTAAAGTGTGGTTCTTGAATTCAAGTTCCTCCATGGCTTTTATAACCGCATCTATATTCTTCGGATCTCCAACTTTCTCCATCGATTCTTTGATGCGATACATTTCCGAATAGAAGTTATGAGAAGATATATCGACTGATAAGCCTAAGGATCTTGCCTTCTCGATGAATGGTCGTGTCAAGGGGCTTATTGGTGGAATATTCTGCGCATCATACGCTCCACTTGTTATAACTCCCAATGCTGCTCCGCCAGTCAAGTTCCAGAAAACGCTCCAGTGATTTGGACCACCCCAAAGAACGAGTGGGATGTCTCTTGCACTTGAAGATGCCCATTGCTTTGTAAGAGTTACTGTGTCAGTATACCAGCTCGAGCGGACAAATATATACTGTGCCCCTCTCGATTTAGCCATTTCAAGCAATGGCAGAAAGTTCTTCTCACCAACAGCTATATTGGAGACGTAAACAACCTCAAGCCCTACATCATCCCTTATCCAGTCTTTCATCGCCTTAGTTTCGGTTGTGCCAAAAGATGTTGTATATTTGCAACCTTCTCTGGAACAAAGCGTCCATGCAGCGTCCTCAATGAACAAAGCCACTTTCTTGACACCCATGTATTGTTTTGCATCTTCAAAGAATGGTTTAGTCCAGCCATAGTGGTGATCTGGTCCAACGGGCAAAGCGTTGAACACGAATTTATACTTATCGTAATTCGTCAACGGGAATAAAGTCTGTTCCATTGCAGCTGTGGATGTTATAAAGATGTGGGGCTTTGTGTTGTATAGCTTTGCTCCCTCTTCGATCACAGCCAAAGTCTCTTCGGTAACGCCCTCAAAGAAGATCACATCGCAACCAATTTCCAGAACAGCTTTTCTGTAAGCGGTAACTGCGATATCTACTTTTCTTTGAGTATCTTCATGGTAAAATTCAACCTTTCTACCCTTAATACCACCAGCAGAATTTATCTCATTTACAGCCATCTTGATCACTTCAACATTTCCCTTAAAAACTGGCACTCTTGGATCGAAGAGGGCACATACCTTTACTGGCTCTCCAGAGACTTGTGTAGTCTTTGGCGTTGTAACGGGGGTTGGAGTTGGTGTTGCTGGTGGGGGAGTGGTAACAACGGGCGTAGTCACTACGGGTGTTTTAACAGCAGGTGTTGTTGCGACTGGTGTAGTAGGTGTTGGCGTAGGCGTTGGAGCCTGCTCAGCACATCCAAGGAAAGCTATAACCAATAGCAACCCTAATCCCAACAAAAACTTTTTCGAATCCATAATTTTGTTCATTATTTTGTTGTATTTAAGATTTTTGATTTTGATACTCTCTATGAGCTTTGCAAGCAATTATGAGCCCTCAGACTCTTGAAAAAACAAAAAATCGGCAGAGTTAAACTTATAAAGTAAAAAAGCATTTAGCGTTAAAAATAATTTAAAAATTTTAAGTATTTAAAAAATTTTAGCTTCCACAGATCTTTCTAAGCTCCGCCGGTGGCTTGTAAGCCTTTGGATTCATCATTTTGACGATTTCTTCAGGCCACTCGTGTTCTTGCATAACTTCTGGTCTCATTATGTAAACCGGAATTCCATTGCACTGGACTTGTGCATTAAGCGTTGGTCCTCCGACATAGGAGTGGAAGTTAGCATTCTTGAAGCCAAGGTAGTTCCACTTCACTGGAATGGACGAGTGATTGACAAACTGGAGTTCCTCTATTGCTTTGATCACCGCATCAATGTCGTCTGGATTACCAACTTTCTCCATAGCCTCCTTAATTCTGAAGGTCTCTGAGTAGTAGTAATGCGCTGAAGTGTCGAGCGATATTCCTCTCGCATGCAGAGATTTGATCACAGGAATCGTTGTTGGGCTAATTGGTGCAATTCCTTCGTAGTCATAATTCATTGCAATCGTTCCAAGATTTGCTCCGCCTGTCAAGTTCCACTGAGCCATCCATTGCGCTGTTCCACCGAAGAATGCAATTGGGATATTTCTTGCACTTGAAGATGCCCACTGCTTCGTTGCGGTCACAGTGTCTGTATACCAGCTTGAGAGAACGAAGATGAAGTCCGCTTTGTTTGCTGCGATCTGTTCAAACATTGGCAGGAAGTTCTTCTCCATCACCGCTGCGTGTGCAACATATACAACTTGCAATCCAAACTCATCCTGCACCCACTGTCTCATTGGCTTTGCTGAGATTGGTCCTAACTTTGTCTCAAAGTAGCATCCTTCTCTTGCACACTTCGTCCATGCAGCATCTTCAAGGATCAGAGCTACCCTCTTAGCCCCTATAACGTTCTTTGCAATGTCAAAGAACCACTTTGCAACGTTGTAGTTAAGATCTGGGTCTGGAGGTAGACATCTGAAGTAGAACTTATATTTATCATATTCGTTTATAACTTTCTGTGTGGTCTCCATTCCTGCCTGTGAAGAGAACATTATGTGTGGACGAGACGGATAGATCTTTGCTCCCTCTTCGATTAGCGCCATCACTTCTTCTGTAACACCTTCTACGAAGACTATTTTGCACTTCTTCTCAATCACAGCGCTTCTGTAAGCGGTGATCGCAAGATCGACCTTTCTTTGAGTATCTTCATGATAAACGACTACTTTCCTACCCATTATACCTCCTTCTGCATTTATCTTATCAGCTGCAGCGCGAATAGCTTCTACCGCCGCTTTAAATGCAGGAACACGAGGATCAAAGAGGGCACAAATTGCAATTGGTTCAGCAGAAACAGGTGGTGTAGTCTTTGGCGTTGGAACTGGAGTTGGAGTTGGTGTTGCTGGCGGGGGAGTGGTAACTGGGGGAGTTGTAACTGGTGGTGTAGTTACAACAGGCGTAGTTGCGACTGGCGTGGTAGGTGTTGGCGTAGGCGTTGGAGCCTGCTCAGCACATCCAAGGAAAGCTATAACCAATAGCAACCCTAATCCCAACACAACCTTTTTCGAATCCATGATGTTGTTCATTATTTTGTTGTATTTAAGATTTTTGGTTCTACATCTTTGATCCGCTATTTTTTATGTGTATGGTGAACAATTTGCTTTTTTGGCATTTATGCTGATCTCATTTAGCTAAGTTAAGCTAAAGGTTAATATTTAATCTAAAGGTCGAAATAACTCGTTAGCAGTATTTTGACACATCATTGTCTTCTCATCCAATGATATTAGCTATGATCTCCCTTTATTGTTGATCAAAGAGTTACGTCTCCTCTACTATCTTCCCTCTCTTTATTTTATAAATCCGATCTGCGATTTTTTAACATAAGAAACCATAGACTCCATTAACACAGAAACCCCTTCATTTTTAAGTTCTGCAATACCTGAAGCGAGTCTTGATCTAACCACTGGTGCTAAACCTTCCAACGGCTCATAGAGAAGTATTCTTGCAGGAAATAGAATGTTGTCAATAATTGTGAAATCTGGATATAGCTTTCTATCTTCAGGAGCATAAGCTAAACCGAGTCTAAAACGCTCGTGCGCTTTCATCGAGGTTATATCTTTACCCCTAAAAAAATTTTCCCCGAGATTATAGGCATTAAACCCATTATGCTTTTAATAGTTGTCGTCTTCCCTGCCCCATTAGCTCCGACTATACATACAATTTCTCCCTCTTTTACTTCCAGTGAAAGATCCCTCAAAACTGGAACTTTTGCTATATTCACATTTATTTTTTCAACCTTAAGCATCTTCTTCCCACCTCAATCTCCTATTAAAACCCTTCTCACGTTTTCATCTTCCAAAACTTCTCTTCCCCCCTCTTTTAACACTCTCCCTTCATGCATAACTATTATCCTGTCCGAATATTCCGCTACTATGTCTAAATCATGTTCCACTATTATAGCAGCGATCTTTCTCTCTCTTAAAACCTCATATATCTTCTCCATAACATCGTATCTCTCCTCCAAGCTTATACCCGCAGTAGGTTTCATCCATCAAAACGAGTTTTGGTTTTAAGGCAAGAGCTATCGCGATATCAAGAATGAAATGCCCAAATAACGAACGGGCCCGGCGGGATTTGAACCCGCGACCTGCAGCTTAGGAGGCTGCCGCCATATCCGTGCTAGGCTACGAGCCCTTCTTGATCAATCACTCCTTAGCCTTATGAGTTTTTTGGTTATCTCTCCCACTTTCCAGAGAAACGTATGCTGAGTAAAGTAAAGTAAAAGCGAAGATCATGATCCAGAGGTTTAAAAGCCATTCTAAAGAGAACTCCGCTTCGAATGGTCTTGGATGGAGTGGAGAGAAAAAGCCCGCAATGTAGCTGAAAGGAACCGTGATAAATGCGATGATGAGATAGATCGATGAAGTGCGAGCTTTATCGCTTTCAACGATGTTTCTTAGAGAGAAATAGATCGCATAAATGAAAAGTAAAAGAAGGACTATGACTTCTCTGATCTCAAACCAGGTAAAATAAGCTCCCCAAGTAACTTTTGCCCATATTGAACCGCTCAAAAATGCTGCAATAGCCATTGAAAAGCCATATTTTGCAGAGATGTAGGCTAATCGATCCTTATTCGGATCTGAAGTCCTTAGATATAGGATTGCTGAAACAAATGAAACCGCAAAGGCTATATAAGCGGTTATTGCGGAAGGGACATGGAAGAAAACAATTCTATAGCTTTCTATTTTAGCTGGCAATGTATAGGCATTGTAAGTTCCATATAAGAGCAAGATGGAACCAACTAAGAGAATCATTTTTGTAAGCTTGCCCATGTAGAAAGTTGCTGAGAGATTAAAAAATTTTTTAACACTAAGTGCGTTAGAAAACTTAATGGAAGTTAAGTGGATCTTTGCAATGCTTTCGACCTTCTTTTTAATCTCTACTTATTTTGGATACTTCATCGCAGATCTATTTCCAGAGCTCGCTAAAAAGCAGATCGAGTCTATCCAAGAATTTTTAAAGGATTTTGCGTCAAATAAGACTTCACCTTTTTCGATCTTTCTTCTAATACTTTTAAATAATGCATTGAAATCCTTCATTGCGATGCTCCTTGGCATCTTTTTTGGGATTGTTCCTCTTTTATTTCTTTTTATTAACGGAGCTGTGATTGGGATCCTTGCCAAGACCATCGGTGAAAAAATTGGACTACCTGTTTTTCTCCTACTAATTCTTCCCCACGGAATTATTGAAATTCCAGCTGTTATATTGGCATGTAGCTATGGCTTTTGGCTTGGAATCGAGTTTTTAAAGAACAGAAAAGGGATCCTTGTAAAAATCAAATATACTGTGAATAGATTTCTAAAAATAGTTTTACCGATGCTGACCATCGCAGCCCTCATAGAGACCGCTTTGATCATTCTAACTTGATCTGTTCCAATCCCTTAAGATCGTATATGTCCATACCCTTGGCGTATGTTTCTTCATCCACTCTATATCCTTTTTCAGTCTCTGCCAGATCTGCGAGCCTGAAAAATCTCCATTTTTTCCTCGGAAGCTTCAAAGCTACAAATTCCTCTGCTCCAAAAACTTCAGAGAACTTTTTAAGCTTTTCAACTTCCTCTTCAGAGATGTAAAGGGGTAAAGAAGTTCTCATCTTTACTTCAATAGCCAAAAACTTCTCACCATTACCCGCAACTATGTCAGGGCATGGAAAATGCGAAACTCCACTTCCAGCAACTCTAACTGCAGCAAAACCGTGTTTCCAAAGCTCTTCAATTAAATCTCTTTCGAAACGAGAGCCTTTACTTTTCATATAAATTCCCTGAAGTTCCCAAAGTTATTTACTTTACGATCAGAGAAAGTGTGATATAGTTGCCCATTCAATTTTTCCGCATGAAGATCGGAGAAGCTATGACAAAAACAGTTGTAATGGTGGATCAAAAAACGAAAGTGAAAGATGTATGCAAAATAATGGGTGAAAAGAAAATAGGAAGCGTTGTAGTAACAAAAGAGGGAAAACCTTTCGGAATATTCACAGAAAGAGACTTGCTTTCGAAAGTTTTGCTTTCAGGAAGTCTTGAAGAAGAAGTTGGGAGATACTGCTCCTCGCCTTTGATCGTGGTTTCTCCAAACTATGATGTAAAAGAAGCAGCAAAGATCATGGCTGATCTTAAGATCAGGAGACTTCTTGTGATGGAAAATGGAGAAATAAAAGGGATATTCACCGCCTCAGATCTCGTGAGGATCTTAGGTAGGTGAAAGCATGGATGAAGTTAAATGCATTATCTGTGAAAAGAGTATGAAATTGAGGGATCAAGAAAAAGAATGGAGAGAGTGTTTCTTTTGCAAAAAGCCTGTTTGCTTTGAAGATCTTCGCTACGTCGGTGTATGGAGAAAAGGACTTTACAGTGAATTTATAGAGGTTGTGCCTATCTGTGGAAACTGTAAGCCAAAGAAATGGGGGTAAATTCGTGGAATTCGAAAAAATTGTTTTCAAAGACAAATTAGAGAGAGAGATCGTGATAAGAGCTTACGAAGTCAAGGATCATGAAGCTCTGTTAGAGATGTATTTGAATTACAACCCCGAAGACCGTTCTCTTGGCTTACCACCAGTTGGAAAAAAGGCGATAGAGAATTGGATCAGTTATCTTGAAAAAAAAGGTTTTTCTATTGTTGCGGAGCATAATGGAAAGATCGTTGGTCACTTAGCGATCGTTGAAGATGAAAAGGATCCAAAAGTTGTGGATCTTGCAATTTATCTTGCAAGAGAATATCAGAACCAAGGAATAGGAACGCAGATGGTTAAAGCAATCATAGATTTTGCAAAAAGAAAGGGATACAAGAAGATCACTCTCGTCACAGATCGGCTAAATTGGAGAGCTATAAGGGTTTACAGAAAGTGCGGTTTCAACACAGTTCTCGCAAGCTACGAGCTTTACATGGAGCTTCCTTTAAACTCATAAACCAAGATAGCTCACAAGCTCCTCAACGCAAACATTCTCTTCCACGAGCTTTTTCATCCTTTTAAGCTTTTCTTCGTTCATCCTAATCCTTCCAAATTTTTCCTGAATTCTTGAAAGCGTTGTTGCGGTGTCCTCTCTTGAAAGCAAGATCGCGACTCCATGCTGTTCCGCCAGGCTTAAAATTTGACTCGGAGGTTCTAAATTACCAGTAGCTATAACGCATTTCGCTCCACTTTCGATTGCAAGTGCGATCAAGTCTCCTCTATCTCCTCCTGTAATTAAAGCATAATTTCTCGCAGATCTAAGATAAGAAAGTGCTGTTTCAGCTTTCATCGCTCCAACGAGGATCTGTTCTACGGTTTCATCTTTTTCTGGCTTTAAAAGATAAATACCTCCAAGAAGATTTGCGATCTCACTAACTTTTAACCCTACCAATGCTATGTCTCTTGGTATTGCTCCAATTAGCTCAATACCGTTTTTCTTAAACACGTTCTCTGAGACTAAACTAATGTAAGATCTTTTGTATCCAACAACTTGATTTAAAATGATCTTCTGAAGTCTTTCTTCGAAAAATCTCTTTGCAAATAAGATCTCATCTATTACAAAGTCGCTTGAGAACTTTGAGACCATAAGCACCTTTGAGTCGAGCAATTTTGACAAATGGACATCACAAATTCCCAATGATGCTCCTATTAGGTAAGTGTGCGAGCCTTCGATCAGAACTACTTCTTTGTCCAATTGTCTCTCAAAGCTTTCCAATATTCTTTTTTTCAATTTAGATGGATCTTCTGAGATCAAAAAGTCGACATAGGGTCTATCAAGGACGATTGCACAAGTATTTTCCAACCCCAAAACTTTCTCTGCAAGTAAAGCGTCCTCATCGCAAATTCTATCGCCAATTCTAACCGCGTTTATTCCGAAAGCTTTGAAGTATCCGACATCGTAGCCTCTTTCTTTCAGAATAAGGGCTAAGGACAGAGTTATTCCACTTTTTCCCGAAAAACTCTCCGTTGAGGAGATCATCAGCTTTTTCATTTCTTCACCTCCAAAAGCATTCGAAAATCAATTGCAACGCATCCTTTTTCGAAAACTTTCAGTGGATTGATCTCCATTTCTGAAATAGGATAATCCATGCTTAGCTGAGAGAATTTTAAGATCGTATCGACCAAAGTATCGAGATCAAGCATTTTCTCCCCCCTTACACCTTTTAGCAATGCAAAAGATTTAACACTTCTTATCATATCATAAGCGTCTTTTCTGCTCAGCGGAGCTATTCTGAAAGAGACGTCTTTGAAAACTTCCACATATATTCCTCCAAGTCCAAACATTAAAACATTTCCAAATTGCGGGTCTTTTTTCATTCCGATTATCACTTCTCTACCTCCCTTTACCATCTCCTGAACAAGAACACCTTCGATCCTTGCATCTGGTATGTAACTCTCAACTTTTGAAATTATTTCGTAAAAACTGGTCTTGACTTCTCTTTTGCCAACATTAAGCTTCAAGGCTCCAATATCACTTTTATGTATAACATCTGGGGACACGATTTTCATCGCCACAGGATATCCGAGCTTTTCAGCAATTTCTTCTGCTTCTTCAACTGTCCTCGCAATTCCCCAGCGTGCGGTTGGAATTTTATAACACTCAAGCAATTTCATACCTTCAACACCAACAAATTTAACTCCAGATCTCTCAAATTCTGCAAATATTTGATCTGCTTTTGCTTTATCCACATCAAATTTAAGGAATTCTTTTTCGGTGAAGTCAAATCTTGAATACTTCTCTACTGCCCAAATTGCCTTAACCGCCCTTGTAGGATCGAAGAAATTTGGAATTCGATTTTTTATGAGAATCTCTTCACTTTCCTCATCAATCCCCATAAAACAGCAATAAACTGGTTTCTGTATAGATAGAACTTTTTCAACTGCTTTTCTAAAATTGATCTGTGCTGTTGGAGCAAGAATTGCTACTATAGAGCCAACATTTCTATCTTTTGCAATAATTTCCAATGCTTTGGAAAATCTCTCCGTATCTGCATCTCCCAAAATATCCACGGGGTTGTAAAAATTGGCTGATGGGGGTAAAAATTTCTTTAGTTCATTTATAGTCTCAAAACTAAACTCCGAGAGCTTTAAACCATAAATTTCAACCGCATCAGATGCCATAACTCCTGGACCACCTGAATTTGTTAGAATTGCAATGTTGCCAGCACTTTTGTTCTTTGATAAAACAAATGCGAAATCAAAAAGTTCTTCCACATTTTCCGCAACCACGATCCCACTTTGCTCAAAAGCGGTTTTGTAAACCTCATAACTTCCCGCAAGACTTCCTGTGTGACTTGAAGCTGCTTTAGCACCACTCTCTGTTTTTCCCGCTTTCATGATTACGATCGGTTTCTTCTTTGAAACTTCTCTTGCAACTTCAACAAACCTTTGCCCATCCTGAATTCCCTCAACATAGAGCATGATCACTTTAGTAGCGGGATCTTTAGCAAGATATTCTAAAAAGTCTGATTCAGAAAGAATTGCCTTATTGCCTAAGCTCACGATCTTGCTGAATCCAAATTTTGCCCTTTGTGCCCATAGGATCACGGCCAATATAAAAGCTCCAGATTGACTAAGAAAAGCAACATTCCCAAAATTTGGCGTTATCTCACTAAATGTTGCATTCAAACCGATTTCAGCGTTGATCATACCCAGGCAATTTGGACCGAGAAGCTTCATCTTATATTTTCTTGCAATCTCTACCAGATCCCTTTCAAGCTTTGCCCCCTCCAGTCCAACTTCTTTAAATCCACCTGAGATCACAATTACATTCTCGATCCCCCTAATTCCGCACTCTTCAACAACTCTTGGCACCGCTCTTGCAGGAACTGCAATTACAACAAGATCAACGGATTCCGGAACTGAAAGAATTGAGGGATAGCATTTTATACCTTCAATTTCATTGTATTTTGGATTTACAGCGTAAAATTTTCCATTAAAATTCTTTAAATTTCTCAAAAGAACGTTTCCAACTTTTCCTTTTTCGGGAGAAGCTCCGATCAATGCAACGCTTTTGGGATAGAAAAAAACCTCCATTGATCTTAAATAACACCTAATTTTTTAAATTTTTGGATTATAGTCTTGATATTACATTTTTATAAGAAAAGCTTTTTGTTCAAAAAATTCAACGAGCCATATGGAGCTTGAAATTCCAGAAAAGATCCTCTTTGAAACAAACGTTTACACTATCGAGAACGATCTAAAAGCAATAACTGGGAAAGTTCGTATAACCGAAGATCGGATCTTATTTGAAAGTAAAAACGACATAAAGATCGTGTATATCCCAGGTGTTAGAACGATCAGAATTCACAAAGAAGAACACTGGGGATTTCTAACAGCCGGAGCAATATTTTTGATGACCTCTACTACACTTTATTCCCTCGCTTTAGGAATTAATTCCTTCTTTTCCGCTATTATATTCTTTGTTATTCCAACTGCAATGCTCGGAATAGGTTTGCTTCTCGTTTATTGGTGGTGGCTGACTCGATCGAATGTTCTAATACTTTCAATGGATTTCGGTAAAGACGTGAGGATTAGGAGCAGTAATCTGAAAGATCTTATCGAAATAGCAAACGCAATTGAACTCGTTAGAATTGGAGCTGTAAAAAGATTACCAAAAAAATTTGAAGAAGCTAAAACCTTAAGCTATCTATAAAAGCCAATCTTTTTGGAATTGGTGGGTGAGTGGAGAGAAATTCCTGAATTGGAGAAACTTTTTCTTTCTTTAACCTTTCGATGTCCGCTCTCGTAAAGGGCTCCGCAACTGCATTGACGAGAGCGTAGATAAATAGCGTCCTAAATTTGCTTTCAGCGATCTCTGCTTTGACTGATGGGTATTTATAATAGAAGTAATGGATCTTAGCCAAGCTTCTCTGCATAGCTTCTTTTCCTGCAACAAAAACCCCTTCAGTGTCCGCAAAGTATTCTCTAAGTCTGCTGAATGCCAACACTAACACTTGAATTATGAAAGAAACGATCACCGCCAAGATCCCTACAATTGCGAGTTGTGCACCTCTTCTGTCTTCTGCTGAAGATCTGATCAACATGTAGCCCAAATAGAAGATCAATGAAGGAAGTAAGCCGAGAAGAAGCATGAAGAGATTATCTCTGTGCTTATGATGCCCTATTTCATGCCCAATAACTGCCATAAGTTCATCTCTGGAAAGCATGTTTAAAAGAGAGTCTGAGACTGCAACGAACTTTCCTGTTAAGAAATTCCCATAAGCAAATGCATTTGGAGGACTATGCACAACGACTGCCTTTGGAGGTTTGACTCTTAGCATTGCAGAGGCTTCATTTACAACCCTCTGCAGTTCTTCACTTTTCTTTGCTCCATAGCTCATGTTGATTATATAAGGAGATAGAAGGTAGATCAGAATGTTTATGGCTAAAAGGAATATGAGTAGCGCATAAAGGTCGATCGTTAGACCTGCAAAGACCAAAATCAGGTAGATTACACCAGCAGACATGGCAAGAATAAGGATCAGTAGAAGGAGCATTGAAGTGTATAGTGAAAACTTGCCAGCGAATTTCCCGGCTACTTTTGGTGCAACTGTGCTTGCCAAAGCAAACATTACCACGTATCCAAGTATCGCTAAAACCCAGTAAAGAGGATCGAATATGAGGAACATGCTTAATTTTGAATTTCTACTGTTAAAAAACATTTCGGAGTGTTTTAGCATTGCAATAAAATTGTTTTAAAAATAATTTTGATTCACAAAAAATTTATAAAAATTTCTTTAACAAATGAATTCAATCTCCAAAGGTTATTACTGGTGTAGTCCCAATCCTCTTAGCCCCCATGCTCCTAAGCGTAGGCTTGAGGAACTTCACCCTCGCTTTATCAACAATTATGTGCACCGCTGCAGCACCTTTTGCGAGTGGAGAAATGGTTGGATCAAAGCCTTGTGAAGTCAGATACTCAATTATTTTTTCCAAATTATCCCTCTCCGGAACGTTGAAATAAAGACTGACGAGGTTTTTCGACTCAATTACCTCTTTTATATCCGTTAGCAAATTTTCAAGAACTTCTCTCTTTTCTTTCTCCTTCAATGATTCTCTATTAGCTATAAAAACCGATTTTACCTGATCGTTTAGCACATCGATTATTCTACATTTGTTCTCCTTCAAAGTTGTCCCAAATTCCGTGACCTCTATGATCAAATCCGCTTCTGGTATTGGTGGTAAAATGGATGCTTCAGTCTTTCCAATTGGATCGAAAACGACCGCATTCAGCTTGTTCTTCTTCGCATACTCCTTCGCTATTTCAGGAAATTCTGAGGCTATGAAGACTTTTCTATTTCCCACAATGGCTTTAAAATCTTCAATGCTATTTACTTCAGGATAAACTTCTTCTGAAACTGCCACGACAAGCTTTGTTGGACGAAGAGGTAGATAATCCAGCAGAACAACATTTTCAAGATCCATCTTAAGTTTCCAGTTCTCAAGAATGTCTCCTCCAGTGATCGCTCCATCTCCTTTTCCAAGCTCGATGTATAAGGGCATTATTTGTGGTCTAACCTGTTTGAAGATCAGCATTGGATGATCTACATCGATCAGATATCCCCTTTC
This sequence comes from Archaeoglobaceae archaeon, assembly GCA_025058955.1. Taxonomy (GTDB): domain Archaea; phylum Halobacteriota; class Archaeoglobi; order Archaeoglobales; family Archaeoglobaceae; genus WYZ-LMO2. Next base: position 13,618 of record JANXDV010000007.1, read on the forward strand.
ACTCTTTCCAAGCTTGTAGCCAGCGGTGATCAACGCATCCCAGATCGGTTTCTCGAGATGACCGTCAGGGAAGTATACTTTGACGAGCATAATGAATGCTAAACGGACTTTTTAAAAAGGTTTCACTCGAATTCTCCAATAGCCAAGTTTGTTGCGAAAGAAATTGCGGAGATCCCAAATTCTTGGCAGAACTCAATTGCTGAGCTTAAAATCGCAGCTTTCGAGACGACAAGTGGAATGCCAACATTTGCACATTTCTCAACTATTTCCCTTGAAATTCTACCAGAAAGCACTAAAAAAGAATTGCGAAGATCAACACCGTTAAGCAAAGCCAAACCGATTGCCTTATCAACAGCGTTATGTCTGCCAACATCATATGCTCTATAAAATTCTTTACCCACCACGATCATTGCAACATGGTATCCACGGGTTTTTTTGTATTCCTCAATGTCAAGAAGTTCAAGATACCTCCTTAGCTCTTCAACCCTATACTTCTCACCCCCTTCTCTTTTTTGGATTTTCTTTTCATTCAAAAATACCCGCCCTACTATACACGGATCTTTAGAGACATTCGCTATGATCCTATTCTCCAAGATCTCCAACTTGATCTCTTCCAAATTTCTTGCTATTCCCTCAGAAATTAAGAAACCTATCGCCAGTTCTTTCAGCATTTTTGGTGTGCAAAATTTTCTGTAAACTTTCCCGTTTATCACAAACTCCAATTCTTTCTCAACTGCAATCTCGAGCGGTTTACCGATTTCTTTGATCACAAAGAGACTTAGCTGAAGGTTTTATAAGATTGCCGACATAATTCCAAAATACCTAATTATGGCGAAAAATCTATTACTGCTAGCCCTGAGAAGAGTGAGCCAGGGCCCGGATTTGAACCGGGGTCAGTGGATCTGCAGTCCACCGCATAGCCTCTCTGCCACCCTGGCTTAAGAATTGTTAGCTTCTAATTTAAAAAAATTTTGGTTTTATTGCGTTAGATCAAGGCTTATAACTTCTCCCTTTTGAACTTGGCTCTCCGAAACCATGAGTGTTTTAATGATCTTGCCCGCTTTAAACGTGTATGGTGTTATCGGCTTTGTTTTGTATACAGAATCATGAGAGTATGGCAAAATGATTTCGTAAGTCCCATTTATAACTTTCTCCTTTTTGTAATACTCGAAAATCCTTCCTTGATTTGTCAAAATTGTTGCATTTACTTCTACAAACTCTGAATTAGCGTTGCCTGTCACTTTAACTCCTTTAACTCTCTCAAAGATCTTCACATAGCCTGTAGCATTCAAATCGACTGGAATTCCAGTTTTGTTCTGGTATAAATTCTTGTAAACAAATTTTATCATAATCTCCTGAGCAGAAAAGCTTGGAAGCACACCATATCTGGCTCTTTGGAATGAATCCTGCAATGCAATCTCCATAGGGCTATAGGTTCCGAGATAAGCTGAATAATACTTCCATTCATCGCTTGGCTCACTTTCGTAGATCAAACGGTAATGAGACAATCCCGAGCCGTCGAGCATGTGCAGTTTTGCTTCCATCGAGTTGTAATAAGCTTCACTTGGAACTCTAAGAGGGACAAAGGAGTTTGGAGGGATCTGATATCCATAACCTATACCCAAAGTTCCTTGAGGGGTTACAAAGAGATAACCGTCGTAATACTTGTTGTAAGCGATCTCAAGATCACCTTCCGCCCAAGTAGCCATTGCATAAAACTTACCTGTTGCCATTTCGATGTCGCTGACAACGTAACGAACATTAAGCTCTTCTGCAACCGATTCTGCGTAACTTTCGTTAGAAGTGACGAAGAATGGTGCAGCTCCTGAAACGTTGTCGTAGAAATTACCAATTCCCTGCTGGAATGGATTCGCTACTGCCATCCTTTTGCCAATGGCTAAGATCCAGTGCCCATAATCCCACCAGCTTAGGACTCCATAAGTCTCGAATGGATACGGATATTTCTCTCCAGGCTTTCCAGGAGTGTAAAGCTCGTAGTAATATTCTTCATAGCCATTTGAGGGTGTGTTGTTTCTCAGCCATACCATTGAAGAGAACCATTGATGATTAAGAGCTCCAGCGCTCACACTCTGCATTTCCGCAAGCGAATAAGTTGGATAAACAGCGAGAATACCCAAAAGAATTGCTAAAGTTATTCTGAAATAGCTAAGGTTTTTCCTTCCTCTTTTCTTACCTTTTTCTTCTTCGAAGATCTTATACAAGTGGAGCTTCCCAAAGAGAATGTCCAATGCAAGTCCAGCGTAGATTGCAGAGACGAGTGCAAAGTAATAAGCAAATCTGTTTTGCCCACACAAAGCTATGAATAATGCAATCGCCCAGAGAAAGATCGTGAAATCTTTAAGATCTCGATTTCGATAGATCCTATATCCTAAAAATACCATCGCTGGGATTGCGAAGAAGAATGTCATGCCAAAGTGGTAGTAAGCGGGAAAGAGATTGAAACTTCCACCTTGTGTGAAGAATGGATATACTTCTCCAATCGTCAAAGCTCCTCCTTTTGGCTGTAGATAACCGGTTATTGTGCCTATGGTATAGGACAATTGGGGAAAGATGTAGGAAATCAAGATCAGACCAATAATTGCGATCAAGATCAATGCGGTCTCCTTTCCAATTCTAACGACTTTTTCGATCTTGGTAAACTTCAGATCAAACTGCCATAGGAAAAGAGTTGCAATGGCATAGAATATTAGCATTGACAACTGCATTGGCGAATAAAGCACAGGATTGCTTGGAGCGTTGAATGAGAATGGTAAGTAGACGAGAATTGCAGAAATGAAGTAAATAAATGTCAGTTTGTAAGTTGTTTCAGGGATCTTGAACTTAAGGATCAACGCAAGGAATAATGCCGAGACTACCAAAAGACCAAATGTGAATCCAGCTGCCCAGGAAAGAATATACATTCCGAAGCTTATCCCTCCAAATACCGCACAAAGGATACTTTTTCTATTCCATTCACCTTTTAAGAGAAGAATAAAGAAAGCGAAGGAGAGACACATCCAGAAAATTTCCCAGATGTGGTGATCGTTGAAGCTAAGCATACTTCTGTGCAAAAATTGTCCTGGAATGATCGAGATCAGCAAAGCGGAAATTATTGCGGTGCGAACATTAAAAACACTTCTCGTTAGGAAAAATACTGCAAAGATCGTTAACAAACCGCCAATTGCAGGAATAAAGACAAGAAAGCTCCTTAAAGCCTCGCCACTCGTTGCTCCGCTAAGCATCGCAATTGCAACGCTAAGATAAACCAAGAATGGACCAAAATGTGTGTAAGTGCCGTAAGGATACTGGGTCATTGGATCAAACCAAATTCTCGATGGAAAATTGTGTATGCAGTTCTCAATTAGCCTATAGTAATACCAAGGATCGTTCTCCGCAAGACGAACTGTGAAAGTGAAAACGCTGTCCCAAGGATTTAGGATCCTTATTTTAATGGCTATTAGCACTGGGATCAGCAGTATTAGAAGATACAGATTTTGCTTGAGATTTTGCATGTCGGTAAATTAAACGTTCTATTAATAGATTTTGTGGTTCATAAATTTAGGGCGATATACTTATCTATTTCCAAGGCTCTTTTTCGATCATGGAACTTTCTCAATTGAGAGAAGCGATAAGAGAAAGATATTACTCAATCGACTCCAAAAGCGGAGCTCTTTTCCTTCTTTCAGTCCTATTTGAGGAAGTTGGAGAGCTTGCAGAAGCGGTAAGAAAGAAAGAGAGAGAAAAAATTGAAGAAGAGCTCTGTGACGTTTTCTTCATGGTTTTAAGCCTTGCAAACTACTTCGAAGTCGATCTTGAGAGTAGAGTTGTGGAGAAGTATATTAAGGAGGATCCGAGTAAGAGATGGGATCTCGAACAATAGCTTAATTAACCTCCAATTCTACAAAAATACATGTTATTCAAAGAATTCGCAGAATTTTGTGAAAGCATTGAAGGCATTTCCTCAACGCTTGAACTTATTGCGAGAATTTCTAATTTTATAAAGGATCTGGAGGATCTTGATCTTTACAATGTCGTTCTCTTTATAATGGGCAAGATCTATCCGCCATGGGAAGAAAGGGAGCTTGGAGTAGGAATTGGACTACTTTATGAGGTTTTGGAGAATGTCAGTGGGGTAAAAAGAGAGAAAATAGAGGATATGATAAGAGAACTCGGTGATCTTGGTCTTGTAAGTGAAAAGATCATCGCTGGAAGGGTTATGCTAACACTTGAAGCTGAGGAGCTTAGTATTAGAAGAGTTAGAGAGATCTTCGACGAAGTCTCCTCACTGGTAGGAGAGGGAAGCAGAAAAAGAAAGATCTTGCTTTTAACTGGTCTCTACGGCAATTCCTCTCCGATCGAAGCAAAGTATCTCACAAGGCTGATCATGAATGAAATGCGACTCGGTGTTGGAGAGGGGATAGTAAGAGATGCAATAGCGAAGGCGTTTGATGTTGACGAAGAGCTCGTTGAGAGGGCTTACATGATCACAAATGATCTCGGAAGAGTGGCGGTGATAGCAAAAAATAGCGGAAAGGGAGGATTAGAGGGGATCAGGATCGAACTGCACACTCCTGTTAGAATGATGCTCGCTCAGGTTGCAGAGAGCTTTGAGGAAGCCATAGAAGAGATGGGAGAAGTTGCGGTTGAATGGAAGTTCGATGGGAGCAGAGTTCAGATCCACCATGGAAATGGAGAGATCAAAGTTTATTCGCGGAGACTTGAAAATGTTACGAACGCTTTGCCTGAGATCGTGGAAGAGATCAAAAAATTCGTTCGGGAAGGAGTGATCCTTGACGGAGAAGTAATAGCGGTCAAAGATGGAAAGCCAATGCCATTTCAACATGTTCTGAGGAGGTTTAGAAGAAAACATGGTGTCTCAAAGATGGTAGAGAAAATACCGCTTCAATTCCATGCTTTCGATATCTTATACATGAACGGAGAGCTGATCGATAAACCTCTCATAGAAAGAAGGAGAATTCTTGAATCAACAATTTCCGAGTCAGAAAGAATTAAGATCGCCAAACAAGTGATCACAAAAGATAAAGAGGAGATCGAGAGAGTTTTCAATGAAGCCATAACTGCGGGGCATGAAGGGGTTATGCTTAAAAACCCAAGATCTCCCTACATACCAGGGAAGAGGGGTAAGAATTGGTTAAAGCTTAAGTCGGTAATGGAAACACTTGATCTCGTGGTTGTTGGTGGGGAATGGGGAGAAGGTAAGAGAAGTCATCTCCTCAGCTCATACGAGCTTGCGTGTGTAGATGAAACAAGTGGAAAATTGCTTAAAGTTGGAAAAGTTGCCACAGGGTTTACGGATGAGGATCTCGAGGAGCTAACAGAGATCTTTAAGCAGACGATCGTTTTTCATGAGGGGAAAAGGGTAGAATTTCAGCCAAGATACATTTTCGAGATCGCATACCAAGAGATCCAGAAGAGTCCGAAGTATGAAAGTGGATACGCTCTAAGGTTTCCGAGGTTCATAAGGATAAGAGAAGACAAGGACTTGAGTGAAGCGGATACACTCAGTAGAGTCGAAGAACTCTATCTAATGCAGTCTAAGAAAGCTTAACTTCGCCCCTTTTTGAAAGCATTGCCAGCAATCCCAAATTTCCAACGATCATCGGATCTCCTTTTAGTTCCTCATAATCTCCGAGTTGAGCGTTTGGACCTGTTGCAAGAATGCATTTGAGATCTAAAACCTCTCTAATATAGCATCCATGCCCATTTTCTGAAAGAACGTAATTGTTGTCTATTTCCCCCTTCAGAAACTTCTCAAAAAACCACCTAATATACTCTCTTCCTTTTTCTCTAAGAATGTTCGTGTGATGCTCCACAATTGCCTTTATTTCCCAGTCCTTATCAATGATCGCTGCAGTTGTATGAGAATTTCCAAAATTTATCAGCAATGCGGGAAGTTTTGAAAAATTAGCCAAGCCTGAGATCGCTGCAAAAGAGGTGTCAGTGACAAAAACATCACCTTCACAAAAGTCCTTTATCGATCTCATAGCATCAAACATTCTGTTAAACTCCATCGGTAGCTCTCTCTCACTGAAAAGCATTCTATCGAGATATTTTTCCTTTTCAATTATTTTCCTAAACATTTTGAACCTAAAAATTCTATTGCTTTCATTCGGAGCAAAACCGTGATCTTGAACCGCTATTGCGAAAAGCTGGGGCATTGGATATCCAATTTTCTCAATTAGATTGGAAAAGAACTCGATGTCTACATCCGCTGTTTTTATTTTAAAAGCACCACAGCTCTCAGTTATCAAGACTCCCATTTCCTTAACTTTTTCAAGATTGTCTGCAAAAGTCAAAGCGGATCTTTTAGTTGCAAAGACTTTGAAACCTCTTTCTATATGCTTAACCACTGCTTTTGTTATAGCTCCTCCGCCCATAGTGTATCCATACAGAAATACATCCTCATTTGCTCTCTCTATTCTACCCGCTATGATCCTCGTTGGAGAGGGTAATACCGCTTTTGGACAATTTCTTAGATTTTTTTCTGCAAAAAGCAAAAAATCCTGGGTCGTTGAACCTACATCGAGTGTGAACACGGGATCCATGGAATTAGAGATCTAAAAGATTAGATAAGCTTTGCCAAATACCTAAATAGCTCTGAAAAATCCAAATTGGAAAAGTAAGCGAAAGATGCTATTCCGAGAAGAATAACTGCGGTATTTATTGCAGTATTATTCGACTTAAAAAGCTTTAAAGCGTATTTCTTCTTTGAAAAAGGATATAGAGGAGCAAACTTTTGAATTGTGAGGAGATCCGAGAGTATGTGGATCAAGATGCTCAGAAAGACCAAAAAAGATAGCCAGAAGTTTTTTAAAAACATAAAAACAATAATGGAAATGAGTATTGCAAAGGTTATGTTATGGGTATATTTTCTGTGCTCAATCCTGAGCAAAAGATCTATGTCTGGAGAAACTGTTAGAGCAACCGCGATTAGGACATTATTTAGCTCGAATTTTGTAATAAATGGAGAGAGAAATAGAAGGGCTAAGCCGATGTGCCCAGGTCTATTCATAAATAAATCATATTTTACCCTTCAACAACTCCGCCCCCTTTTCCACGATCACCTTCGTATCTGTGGGCAGTTTCATCGAAGCTCTCCTGAAAGCCTCTTTTGCAAACTCAAAGTGCTCAGGCTTTACCCAAATCGAAATGAGCTTTGTTCCTGGCTTTACCTGTGCCGCTCTGCCGACTGGTCTGCCATATGCAGCCCTCATCCCCTGGGAAACTCTGTCCGCTCCCGCACCAACCGCCATCTTGTGCTCCCTTAGAACATGATGGGGGAATATTCGAACCTTAAGCTTGTAGTTGCTGGAGCCAGCATATTTTGCGATGTATTTGTTTGCAATAACTCTCGCAGCCTCAAGAGCATTGTCTCTTATCTGAACTTCATTTTTAGCTACAAGAGTGAGCATTACAGGGAAATCCGCCTGTAAATTGCCCATATCGAACATCTTTATCCTTGTTCCAGGCACACCATCGATGTATTCAATTCTCGTGTATGGTCTCTTTACCCTTCTCCACATCCTCGCTGGTTTTCTTGCCATGAAGTTGAAATTCTATGTGTGTAAATAAAATTTTTGCCTTTAGCAATAGCACATAGCTAAATGCTAATAAACACTTAATGCTATAATGAAAAATCTTTTATTCTTGAACGTTGAAAATTTTAGCATGGCAACAATGTTCAGAATAAAGAGAGGTTCGCTGAAAACGACAAAAGAACAGAGAGGAATTTTTGAGGTGATAAGAAAAAGTGCAAGAGGAGAATGGCTTGACGAGGAGGCTTCAAAAATTCTATCAAAAAGACTAATGCAAGAATTTGAACCACCTGAAGGATGGTATAAGGTTGAAGAATATCCTATTTACTCAAGATTCATTTTTGCGAGTGCTCACATTTTATATAATGATGAAGAAAATGAATACGCTTACATGGTAAATGAGCCTCGTCTGGAAAAGGATGAAGAGCTACTTGTTAGAGATCTCGTGAGAAAGCTTGAATACTATGTAATAAAGCCAGACGAGATCTGGGACAAGTTCTC
>JANXDV010000080.1 GCA_025058955.1 Archaeoglobaceae archaeon
CGAGCTTTTCGCTAAAATTGAGGAGCTTGAGATTCCAGTGATTGCAGCGATAAACGGTTTTGCCTTAGGTGGTGGCTTAGAGCTTGCAATGGCTTGTGATATAAGAATTGCAAGCACTAAGGCTAAATTTGGTCAACCTGAGATCAACATCGGCATATTTCCCGGCGGTGGTGGAACGCAGAGGCTTCCAAGGCTTGTTGGGATGGGGATGGCAAAGAAGATGGTGCTAACTGGAGAAATGATCTCGGCTGAAGAAGCATATCGAATTGGCTTGGTTGATGAGCTTGTTGAACCTGAAAAGCTAATGGATCGTGCAAAGGAGATTGCAAATAAAATTGCTGAAAAATCCGCAATTGCTGTGAAGCTTGCGAAGAGAGCTTTAAACGCTTCGATGAACACTCCACTGAGAGAGGGGCTAAGATATGAAGCAAGTTTGTTCTCAATTCTCTTTGCAAGCGAGGAAGCGAAGAAGTTGATGAGAGATTTCTTAGAGAAAAAGTGATCTTCATTTTGGAACAAATTTTTTATCTTCTAACAAATTTTTCTTGTGTTCGGTGTATACAACCTTAAAGATCTATCGATAAAAAAAGGAGAGTTGGATCTTAAAGTGGAAGCTGAGAATGGTTTTTATTCTTATATTCGAAAAATGGGCGATTCTGAAGTTAGAAAGATAATACTGAAAGATGCTGAAGTCTGCCTTAACCCAGTTGAACCTGTAAATTTGCCAAAAAACATAACCAATTATCTTTACATCGGTTTTAAAAATCCTGTTCTTATTGCCCCAGTTTCAAGTGCAGAAGTGTATACTACATTTCCAATCGAGATCGGTGTTATTATAAGGCGTGAAAACGTATATGAGGACATAGATGTTTTTAGTTTTGTAAATCCAAAGTTTGCTCTATATGGAGAACCAAGAGGAGGTGTCATCGGGAGATATTGGGAAGGTGAAGTTTTTGGCAAAATTCCACAAGTAGATCCACTAAGAGAGGGGATCTTAAAGTTAACAATATTAAACCTATCCCATAACTGGTGTGAAGTCTCGAAAGCGGTTTTTGACGTTTACGGAATGGAGATCTATTACAACGAAAAAGTCGTTTCGAGCATCGCTGAGATGAGAATCCACTCGAAGCGTGTTGCTGACACCTCTTTTGTTGATGAACCACTTTTAAATAATATGAAAAAATCGATCGGACTTTATTCCGCAAAACTGCTACCAATGCTTAGCACAAAATTCACGATGGAGTGGGGAGTATGATCTCCGAGATTCTGGATTGGAGCATTAGAATTATGGACTATAGACTCTATGAGAACGTAACGGTTAGAGATCTAATATTCGCCTTCGTAATTATCTTAATTGCCTATATCATTGCAAAGTTCATAGCGATAAGTCTCAGAAGATCTCTGGCTGACAAGATGAAAAAAGACCAGCTTGAACTCCTTGTAAAGCTCGTATATACAGTCATACTGCTAATCGCTATTGTAACTGTAACTCCAATCCTCGGCGTAAGTCTTACGGGTTTACTTGTCGCAGGTGGTATAGCTGGTATCGTTATAGGGTTTGCAAGCCAGAGAGTCGTTTCAAACTTGCTCTCAGGATTATTTCTTATAGCGGAGAGACCAATAAAGATCGGAGACCAAGTTGTCGTTGGAAACATAGCTGGGTTTGTTGAGGATATGAACATAATGTCCACTATAGTGAGAACATACGACGGACTCTACGTTAGGATCCCAAACGAGACTCTCTTTACTTCAAGCATAACAAATCCCGTTGCAAATGTTGCGAGAAGATTCGAGTATCAGATAAGCATTCGATACAGCGATGATGCTAATAAGGCGATTGAGATCATTAAGAGAATGATCGAAGAACATCCATTCGCTTTGAAAATTCCTCCACCGAGAGTTTTCGTAGATAGCCTTACCGAGAGTGGGGTGAACATAATAGCAAGAATCTGGGCACCTTCAACCGCTTGGCTGGATGCAAAGATGGAGATTCTTTGGAAAATAAAAGTGGAACTTGAAAAGAATGGAATAAAGATTGCATTCCCACAGAGATTAATATGGTTTGGGGAAGAATACGAGAATAAAAAACTATAGATTCAATTCCTTCCGCAATTCCTCCTTTATAACCTTACCCGTAGCGGTCATTGGTAGCGTTTCTTTGAAAATGATCTTCTTGGGCACATTGTAGGGAGCCATTTTTTCTCTGCACCACCTAAGGAGTTCTTCTTCAGTGATCTTGTCACGAAGTTTAACAAAAGCTACTGGAACTTGTCCTTTTTCAGGATCTTCAACCCCCACAACCGCACACATTGCCACTGAAGGGTGCTTAAGAAGCATAAACTCGATCTGAGTTGGATAAACGCTTATTCCAGAGACCTTTATGAGATCTTTTTTGCGAGAAATGAAATAGAAGAAACCGTTACTGTCAAACATTCCTATGTCGCCTGTGAAAAACCACCCGTTTTTAAAAGCTTTTTTAGTCTCCTCAGGCTTTCCAAGATAACAGTCTACAAGTGAAGGGGATCTAATTACAACTTCACCACTTTCGCCCACTTCACATGCTTCTCCTTTATCATTCACGATCAATATATCAGTCCCAGGACATGGGATTCCGCAGAATGTCGCTCCATGCTTTTCAGCCAACTCTAAGTCCATGTCATTCTCTTGAAATCCTGCTGTAATTGTGTCGAATGTATGCGTCTCGGTTAAACCGTATGAAGCTTCTCTGAGGATTGTTCCAGTTATTTCCTTCCATTTAGCTCTCAAATCCTTGTTTAGACCTCTAATAAAGCTCGAACCCGTGCAGTTTCTCAACGAGCGAAGATCTTCAGGTTTTGGTTTTAAGTTGATCATTTCCCAATACATATCGAAAGTCATGTAAGTGTCAGTGACTTTGTAAAGTTTGATCGCAGAGATAGCGGTTTTTGGTGACCATCTTGAAAGTGGAACAACGGTTGTTCCAGCTATAGTGGGTGTTACAACACCAAAATCAAAGCCAGCGATCCAGAAAATAGGCATAACTGCCAAAGAAACCGAATTCTCACAAATTATTTTAAGAAAAGACTCAAGATCTTCGCCAGAGTATAGATTTGCGTTAGAATAAGCCAACATGCACGCACCTTTGTAAATGGCACTTCTGTGTCTGTGGAGCACGGGCTTTGGCATGCCTGTGGTGCCACCTGTAAAGTTCATCGTCGCATAATCTTCAATACTTACCTCGACACCCGGATCCTTAGTATCAAGTTTTAAATCGCTGAATTTTTGTTCTTCATGGCTAAATTCTTTCAACATCGACTCATGTGGTTCTAAATCTGGATTTTCTGGCAGAAAATCAGTGAATGAGGTAAAGATCGTCTTCGGGTTGCTCAAACTTTTCAATGCCTTCTTAACGAATTCAAAGACTTGATCCAAGGCAAAAATGACCTTTGGTCTGGCTTGTTCAAAGAAATACTCTAAATCAAGTTCTTTCAGCAAAGGATTCAAAAGAACTGCAACACATCCCGCTTTTAAGGCTCCAAAATAGCCTATATAAAACTGAGGGCAGTTTGGAAGCAATAAGGCAACTCTGTCTCCTTTCTTCATTCCTTCTGAAATCAAGAAATTGGCAAAACCATTTGAAAGTTCGTTAATCTCCTTAAAAGAAATTCTACGACCATAATATAAAATAAAATCTTTATCTGGAGACTTCCTTGCATAATTCTGAAGATATTCGTGTATAGGAATCCTACCAAATGGATAAATTGGCTCTTTTGGCAATTTTTTCATCTTTTCTTGCCACTTTCCTTGCAAAAAAGATAAAACATCCCCCATGCTCATAGTTTGAGGCAGACATTTATATTTTTTGAAGCAATACATGAATCCGCTTCTATGAATAAGATCTTCGTCTTTTACGAGATATTTTAAAACAAAATTTCGCTAATAGTGAAAAACCAAAAGCTTTAATTTTCTCCCAACGATCGAGCCACATGAAACTGCATGAATATCAGGCTAAGCAGATCTTTGCAAAATATGGGATAAGAATTCCCCGTGGTGCTTTGGCTGAGAATCTGGAGGATGTTAAAAAAATTGCCAGTGAGTTGGGTGGAAAAGTAGTTTTAAAAGCTCAGGTTCTCGTTGGTGGAAGAGGAAAAGCGGGAGGAATAAAAAAAGCTCTCAGCATAAATTCCGCTGTTGAAATTGCTGATAAAATGTTCGGATCATCGCTTAAAGGCGAGGTTGTAAAGAAAATTTATTTAGAGGAGCTTGTTGAAATAAAAGAAGAGTGGTATCTTAGCATAGCACTCGACAGGGTAGAGAGATGCTTTTCACTCATTTTCAGCACCGCTGGCGGAATGGATATTGAGGAAATTGCAGAAAAGTTTCCAGAGAAGATCATAAAGCTCAGAATAGATCCGCGATGGGGACTCTGGGATTACCAGATCAGAGAGGTTTTGAGCAAGGCTAAGGTGAGCTCGGAGCTTTGGAAAGAGATGAGTTTAATTATAAAAGCTCTTTACAAGATTCTAATAGATCATGAAGCGGAGCTTGTTGAGATAAATCCGTTAGCTCTTACAAAAAATGGTTTAATCGCTGCAGATGCTAAGATCACGATCGATGACAATGCGATCTTCAGGCATAAGGAGCTTGAAGCTTTGCGTGAACATGGTGGAGTTGATGAAGTTGAAAGAAAAGCGATCGAAGCGGGATTGAATTATGTTAAGCTTGATGGCAACGTGGGAGTGATTGCGAATGGCGCAGGCATGGCAATGGCAACGATGGATCTCATTTAC
>JANXDV010000081.1 GCA_025058955.1 Archaeoglobaceae archaeon
CAAAGATCATTGAAGCGGTCTACGAGAACGGAGTATTTAAGCCCTTGGAGAAAGTTGAGCTTAGGGAAGGAGAGAAAGTTAAGATAAAAATTGAAGACAGAATTCAAAGAAGGAGAATTTTTCTTGAGAATCTAAAACCAATAAAAGTTGAATCTATTTCGATTGGCGAGTTAAAAAAGCTAAGAAACGAAAAATATGAGCTTATTCCTTGATTCGAGTTTCTTAATCAGTTTAATTGTTGAAACGCAATTCACAGAAAAAGCCAAGAAACTTTTGGAAACTCACATAGATGAGGACTTCTACACTTCAATTACGGTAATTGAAGAGACGCTTTACGTCCTTAGAAGGCTCCTAAAGGAGACAAAAAGAGAAAATATATCTCGAATTAAGTTAGTTTTAGATGAATTAGACGTCTCTGTTCTCGAAGAGCTTTCGATGAGTGATTTTCTTGATGTTTATTCAAACTACGATCTTCTACCAAACGATGCTTTAATCGCTGCAACTTGCAAGCACTACGGAATAAAGAAGATTGCAACTTTCGATGAGGATTTCAAGAGAGTCGATTTCCTTGAGGTTTTAGAGCTTTGATCTACTAAGTTTTTAAGCGACAGAATTCTAAGCGTGCTACGGAGTGAGCAATCTGAAGGATTGCCACGAAGTAGCGAACGCCAAATTTATTTTTAGGAAGTTTTAAGATTGGAAATCCCTTATAAACTTAGCGAAATCTATTTCTATTTTCACAGAGAATTTATATGCCTATTTTTTATATCTGAACTTCTTTAGTCAAGATCAAATTCTTTCGAGTGAAGAAATTGGGAGCGGATAGATGACTTTGTCGCAGTAAAGCATATAAATATTCTAATCCAAACTTTACTCAATGCTACCAATCAACGACATGAAAGAGCTCGTGAAAGAAACGATCATAGAACTACTTGAAAAAGACAAGGAATTTCGTTATGCAGTAGCAGGAGCTATTGGTTTGCAGGAAATTCTAAAAAGACTTGACAGACATGAGGAAATTCTTCTGAAGCATACTGAAGAAATCGTAAAGCTAAGAGAGGATATGAACAGACTTAGAGAGGATATGATCGCTGGATTTAGGAGACATGATGAGATCTTGCTTAGACACGAAGAGGAGATCAAAAAGCTTAGAGAGGATATGATCGCTGGATTTAGGAGACATGACGAGGAAATAGCAAAGCTTAGAGAGGACATGATCGCTGGATTTAGAAGACATGACGAAGAAATAGCGAAACTAAGAGAAGATATGACTCTTGGATTCAGAAGACATGACGAAGAGATAGCTAAGCTAAGAGAAGATATGACTCTTGGATTCAAGAGACACGATGAAGAGATAGCAAAGCTAAGAGAAGATATGAACAACGGCTTTAAACTACTGAGAAACCAGATCTCCGCAATCGGAGCGAGATGGGGGATAATGAGTGAAAATGCCTTCAGAGCAGGGATTAAGGGAATCGTTGAGAAGGAGTATGGGGTTAAAGTGGAGAAATGGGTTAAAAGGGATGATGATGGTTTTGTCTTCGGCTTTCCAAGTGATGTTGAGCTCGACATTGCGATAAGCGATGGAAGGATCATTCTAATTGAAATCAAATCCAGCATAAGCCAGGGAGATGTAATGGCTTTTAAGAGAAAGGCAGAATTTTATGAAAGGGAGAGTGGAAAAAAGCCTGCGAGACTCGTGATCGTCACTCCATTTGCCGATGAAAAAGCAATTGAACTCGCTTCAAACCTTGGAATCGAAGTCTTAAATGCTACGAAGTGAGCAAAAGCTTTGCCACGAAGTAGCGAAAAATTTTCTGTATTTGAGAGGAAAAAATTGAGCTATTTATGGAGAGTCCATATGCCCAAAGCTCTATCGCTCACGAAATTTTGTGCAACTTTTTAATACTCGCTTAGGTTTTAACTTGTGAGATCCATAATTTCAAGATTTAAGAATCCAAAAGAGCAGATAAAAGATCCTCTCTTCAAAAACTCGATCTTCATCATGCTGTCTTCAGGAGAATCCGCTATTTTCGGCTTCTTCTTCTGGTTTTTAGCTGCAAAGCTTTACACTGCGGAAGCCATAGGAATTGCGACTGCGATGATCTCATCCTTAGGACTCATAAACTCTTTTTCAAGGCTTGGATTTGATCAATCTTTGATAAGATTCCTCCCAGAAATGGAAAAGAGCAGAGTTTTCTGGACCTCTGCTTTAGTCACAGCGATCTCTGCAGTCTTTCTCGGCTTTTTCTTTGTCCTCTTTGTGGATCTCTTCTCCCCTTCGCTGATCATTCTCAGAGATCTTCTACCAGTATACATCCTATTCCTACTGCTTTATTCCTTCTCCCTGACAAACTCTTCATTCTTCATCGCGGTGAGAAAAGCTGAGCTCGATTTTATCCAAAAAATGCTACTTGGTTCCAGAATTTTATTTCTGATACCTTTAATATTCTTTGGAGCATTTGGGATCTTTTTCTCTGTTGGATTAGCTTACTTAATTGCGGTCTCATTTTCATTTAGCCTATTGATTTTAAAATTCAAACTAAAATTCGGAATTGATAAAAATTATCTGAAAAACTCCCTCGAGTTTTCAGCAGGAAATTACATAGCCAGTGTTTTATTCTCACTTCCGCCAATGCTAATGCCAATCATCGTTCTCAACATCCTTGGAGCAGAGCAGAATGCAATATATTACATTGCTTACACGATCGGAGCCTTTGTTTTCATCATTCCAATTTCATTTGGAACATCGCTCTTCGTTGAGGGTAGCTATGGAGAAGCGATGAGATTTAACACGATCAGGTCGATTCTCGGGATCTATGCCTTTCTAATTCCTTCAGTTCTTGGAATAATCTTCATTGGTGAATTCTTGCTTGCGTTTTTGGGAAAGCATTATGAAGCTGGCTTATACGCGCTAAGGCTTTTTGCGGTTTCAAGTCTATTTGCACCTCTTTTCAACATTTACAACACAATAAAGAGAGTTCAGAAAGATCCAAAAGGCTTGATCGCTATAAATCTTCTTTTATCCACTCTACTTATCTCTTTGAGCTATTATCTGATTTTACTTTACGGAATAAATGGAGTTGGCTATGCTTGGCTTTTGAGCTACGGTTTTTGCTCTTTTCTCATAATCTTAATTGCGAAGAAGAATAGATGGATATAATCTAATATTTATATAAAATATATAAATAAGAATTAAATTCTCTCAATGATCATAGCCATACCCATTCCACCGCCTACGCAGAGCGTTGCTAATCCGTAGTCAATGGCTCTTCTCTGCATTTCATGAATTAGCGTTGTAACAATTCTCGCTCCGGTAGCCCCAATCGGATGTCCAAGCGAGATTCCGCTTCCATTAACATTCGTAATGTTCCAATCCATTCCGAGCTCCTTTATGCAAGCCAAAGCTTGAGCTGCAAAAGCTTCGTTAAGCTCGATCAAACCTATATCGCTGAGCTTCATGTTAGCCTTTGCAAGAACTTTTCTTACCGCAACAATTGGTCCAAGACCCATGTAAGCAGGATCGATCGCTGCAGAAGCGTAGGCAACAATTTTTGCCTTTGGTTCAAGCCCAAGGGCTTTTGCAGACTTCTCTTCAACGATCAGCAAAGCCGATGCACCATCGTTAACTCCACTTGCATTTCCCGCAGTCACTGTTCCATTTTTCTTGAAAACTGGGGGTAGAGTAGCAAGCTTATCCAAGCTCGTGTCTCTTCTTGGATGCTCATCGATCTCGTGCTTTATAACCTCTTTTTTCTGTCTGATCTCTACCGGAATGATCTCTTCCTTAAATTTCCCCTCATCTATTGCCCTAACCGCTCTCATATGGCTATCGTAGGCAATTCGATCCTGCTCCTCTCTGCTTATTTTGTAAAGTTCCGCAATGTTCTCCGCTGTAAAGCCCATGTGGTAACCATAGAATTTCTCCCATAGCCCGTCGAAGACCATTAAGTCGATGATCTCGTCTATAGCATTTACGGACATTCTATAGCCCCATCGAGCCTTTCGCAAAGCGTAAGGAGCATTGCTCATGCTCTCCATACCTCCAGCGACCACAAACTTTGCATTTCCCGAGTCTATGCTTTGGGAAGCCAATGCAATTGCTTTAAGACCGCTTGCACACACTTTATTCACAGTAAAAGCTGGAATTTCCTTCGGAAGCCCAGCATAGATCATCGCTTGTCTCGCCGGATTCTGTCCTTGTCCCGCTTGCAGAACGTTTCCAAGAATTACTTCATCGATCGCAACTTCAGTTCCTTCGTAGTCAAAACCTTTTTCAAGTTCTATTTTTCCTTTTGGAAGCTTGTTCGGATAGAAATCAACAGATTCCTTTGTTGGGACAGGTTTTACTCCAAGCTTTTTAAGCAAACCTTTAATCGCAATCGCTCCCAATTCGTAGGCTTGGAAGTCCTTTAAAATTCCACCAAATCTGCCAACAGGGGTTCTAACTCCTTCAACAACAACTGCCATGATCCTATTTTACTTGAAAAGTTAAAAACTTTGTTATTCTTACTATTTTTCATTTTTAATGCTTTTCTTGACTTCGATAAGTTTAAAAATTTCCTTTTCAAGCTAAGATGTGCAAAGGAACATAGCGATCTATGGAAAAGGTGGAATCGGAAAGTCAACAGTTTCAACTCACTTGTCCGCATTCTATGGGCTAAGGGGATATAAAGTCGCTCTCATAGGCTGTGATCCAAAGAGAGACACCACTTT
>JANXDV010000082.1 GCA_025058955.1 Archaeoglobaceae archaeon
TTGAGGAAAAAAGATACGAAACACAGCTTAAAAAACTTCAAGAGCTAATTAAGCCTCTTGCTGAAGCAACTGAAACTGGGCTGATTGTTAGAAGTGAGAGATGCAATGGTTGTGGAAATTGTGTTGTTGTATGCCCAGTCCATGTAGAGAGAGATCCACATGGAGCGGGAGTTGGCAGAGGAACAACGATAAAGGATCCGATCTATCGCATTGAGAATGGTAAGCTCGTGATCATGAACATGCATGCGTGCAGAAGATATGGTAAGAGTAGAATTCTCTGCATAGTTTGCAGGGAGAATTGTCCAACAGATGCTATCAGCTTTCTGGAGGGATGAGAATGATCTGCACCGCTTGCTCATGTCTTTGCGATGACATTGAGATTGTAGATGGAAAAGTGCTTCACGCTTGCGAGAGAGGCTACAAGCATATCTCTCGATCCAAAGAGCAGAGAGCGAAAGCAATGGTGAATGGAAAAGAAGTTGAATTGGATAAGGCGATAGAGAATGCAATTGAAATGCTAAAGTCTGCAAAGAGTCCGGCGATTTACGGGCTTGACACTTCTACAGTTGAAGCTCAAAGAATTGCGATAGAGATTGCAAAAAGACTGAACTGCTACATAGATGACAATTCTTCATTCTGCCTTGGAGAATTCGTCGAAGCAATTCTTAAAAAAGAAGTCCCTTCGACTACACTTGAAGAGGTTCGAGATAAGGCTTATGTGATCATCTATTGGGGAGCTAATCCTCACCAAAGCCTTCCAAGGCATATGTCTCGCTACACGTATTATCCAAGAGGGACAAAAAGGCAGAGGGGTTATGATGAGGATCGATATCTTGTAGTTTTTGATCTTCGAAAGAGTGAAACAGCGAAGCTTGCAAAGAAGAATGCGAGGTTTATTCAAGTTCAAAACGATCTGGAGCTTGTTGAATCATTCATGAAAGCTTTAGAAGGGAAAGCGGGAAAGTTTGAAGTTGCAAGCATCCTTAGAGAGATGAAGAAAGCAGAACTAAACGTTGTCTTCGGCGGATTGGGGCTTAAGTATGGCCTTAAAGGAAATTTCAGAGTCTTTATAGAGCTAATCAAAAAAATAAACGAGATCGCTCCACTTTACTTCATCCCCTCAGGCTTTCATTCGAACATGCGGGGCTTCAATGAGAGCTTATTTGAGATCGTTAAAGCGGTGAACAGCTACAGCTTTTCCTCAGCAACCTCTTCGCCAGAATTTTCTTTCATCGAGCTTTTGAAAAGAGATAAGATCGATACCGCCTTGATCATCGGAACAGATCCTCTTGCTTCGCTACCATTTGAAGTTTCGAGTAAACTTCCCAAGCTGAAAAAGATCGTAATTGATCCAAGATCTTCGCTTACCGCACAGATCTCTGAAGTTGTGATCCCCTCCGCTTTCTCTGGAATTGAATGTGGTGGTGAGATGATTAGAAGCGATGGTGTAAGAGTGAAACTCTCACCGATCTCTAAAGCTGAAATTGATGATGTTTATGTTCTTAAGAGAATTCTGGAGGGATTGTGATGATGCGATTAACAAAATTGATGAAATTCGAGGCTTTTATTGTTGTTGCGAGATTTTTCATAGAAAACAAGAGAGCCACGATTTATCTGAACCCAGAGTTTGCAAAAAGGATCGGAATAAATGAGGGCGATGTGGTAAGCGTTTCAAGGGCTGGAAGAGAGTTGAAGTTCAGGGTAAAATTTCTTGAAACTGCTCCTGAGAACGGTGGGGTAATTCCAAACTCGATCTTTGCCAACTACTTGACAGACTTTGAAAACTTCAAGAGTTTCAGAGCGGATATAGAGTTGAGTGAAGGCAATGAGAGCATAGAGGATGATGTAATAAGTATTATCATGCAAAAGAAGTGAACCCCAGCCAAAAAATAAAAAACAGAGATTATAAGCGCTCCGAAGTGGAAAAAGATTTATTTATTCGTGCTAAATTCAAGACATGGAAGCTACTCTCGACAAATTTTTCCCACTTTTTGACAAAGAGCAAGAAGAAGACTATTGTGCTCTTGAAAGTATAAGAGAATATCACAGAATGCTGATCGAGAAACTTGAAGAAGTTTACAGGATTGCTGAGACTGCAAGAGCTAAAGGACTTGATCCAGAGCCAAAAGTTGAGATCTTGATCGCTAAGGATTTAGCAGAGAGAGTGGAAAAGCTGATCGGACTGAATGGTGTTGCGAGAAGAATCAAAGAGCTTGAAGAGGAAGGATTAGAAAGGGAAAAGATCTGCTTTAAGATCGCAGACGAGATCGTGGAGAGAAAGTTTGGGGAAATGGATTATTTAGAAGTGATAGACAAAGCTGTGAGGACTGCAGTAGCTATAATGACTGAAGGAGTTGTTGCAGCACCAATAGAAGGAATAGCAAAAGTTTCAGTTGATAAGAATAGCGATGGAAGCAATTTTTTAAAGGTATACTATGCTGGACCTATAAGAAGCGCTGGAGGAACTGCACAGGTTATTTCAGTTCTTATCGCAGACTACGTGAGAAGGAGAGTTGGTATAGGAAGATACATTCCCACGGAAGAGGAGATCCTTAGGTATTGTGAGGAGATTCAGCTTTACAAGAAGGTTGCAAATCTACAGTATATGCCAAGCGATGAAGAAATAAGGCTCATCGTCTCCAATTGTCCAATTTGCATCGATGGAGAACCAACAGAAGAAGCGGAAGTATCTGGTTATAGAAATTTGCCAAGAGTTGAAACAAACCGCGTTAGAGGAGGAATGGCTCTCATAATCGCAGAAGGAATAGCTCTAAAGGCTCCAAAGCTTAAGAAGATTGTGGATTCATTGCAGATCGATGGCTGGGACTGGCTTGATAAGCTGATAAAGAAAGATTCCGAAGAAGAAGTAGACTTAAAGCCAAGGAGCAAATATCTATCAGATATTGTTGCAGGAAGACCAGTTTTAAGTCATCCATCAAAAAAAGGAGGTTTTAGACTTAGATATGGGAGAGCAAGAAATTCTGGATTGGCTACTGTAGGAATAAATCCCGCAACGATGGCTTTGGTTGATTTCATTGCAATAGGAACCCAATTGAAGATTGAACGCCCAGGAAAGGCGGGAAGCGTTGTGCCTGTGACCACAATAGAAGGTCCAACAGTAAGGCTGAAAAATGGAGATGTTGTAAAGATCAACAGCTTCAAAGAAGCCTTAGAGTTAAAGAATGAAGTAGAAAAGATCTTGGATCTTGGTGAAATTCTTATAAACTACGGCGATTTCCTTGAGAACAACCATCCGCTCATTCCATCTTCATACTGCAAAGAGTGGTGGGCTCTTGAGAGTGGAATAAAGGAACAGCAGATCGACGAAGAAACCGCTTTGAAGCTTTCCGACGAGCTTGGAGTGCCAATGCACCCCGATCACACTTATCTTTGGCATGATATAACAATAGAAGATTTTTCTTATCTTCGAGAGTTCATAAGCACTCATGGAAAGATTGAGGGGCAAAAGAAGAGTTGTCTTTTCCTTCCGTTTGACAAAAAAGCTAAGGAAATACTCGAAAATTTGCTTGTAGAGCACAAAGTTAGAGAAGGAATTGTGATTGAAAAATGGAAGGTGCTTGTGAGATGTCTTGGATTGGATTTCAAGCTCAGTAAAATAGGCGAGATCCATGGAGAAAATGTTCTTGAAATCATAAAGAACGTTTCTGGAATAACAGTCAGAGCTAAGGCTATTTCGAGAATTGGAGCAAGAATGGGACGTCCAGAGAAGGCTAAGGAAAGAAAGATGAGTCCACCACCACATCTTCTATTTCCTGTTAGCTTTGCAGGTGGAAAAAGGAGGGATGTGAAGAGTGCTTTAGATCACAAAGATGACTATAACTCCGCAAAAGGGTTGATTGAAGTTGAAGTTGCCTTAAGGAAATGCAAAGCTTGTGGAAAGGAAACTTTTTGGCTTAAATGCGATTGCGGTAGCGAGACTGAGCAGATCTACTTTTGTCTGAAGTGTAGGATTAAAACCGATTCAGAGTTCTGTAAGAAATGTGGAAACGAGACAAGAGGATACATGAAAAGAACCGTAGACATAAAGGCTCTCTACGAGAACGCATTGAAGAATTTGGGAGAGTATGAGGACCTGGAAATTGTAAAGGGTGTTATTGGTTTAACTTCAAAAAATAAAGTTCCAGAAAGAATCGAAAAAGGAATTTTAAGGGCAAAACATGGAGTCTATGTTTTCAAAGATGGGACGATCAGGTATGACATGACAGATCTTCCACTTACGCATTTTAAACCTAAAGAAATCGGTTTGACTGTTGAAAAGCTGAAAGAGCTTGGATACACGAGAGATTACTTGGGAGTGGAATTGAAAAGTGAAGAGCAGATCTTAGAACTAAAACCTCAGGATCTCGTGATCTCAAAAGCTTGTGCAGAATATCTCGTAAAGGTGGCAAAATTCATCGATGAGCTATTGGTGAAATTCTACAAAATGGAACCCTACTATAAGGCTGAGAAACCTGAGGATTTGATTGGACACCTCGTCATTGGCTTAGCCCCACATACATCTGCAGGAGTGCTTGGAAGGATCATCGGCTTCGCAGACATTCTCGGCTGTTATGCTCACCCCTATTTTCACGCAGCAAAGCGAAGAAACTGCGATGGAGATGAAGACTGCGTTATGCTATTGCTCGATGGTCTAATAAACTTTTCAAGGCACTTTTTGCCAGAAAAACGT
>JANXDV010000083.1 GCA_025058955.1 Archaeoglobaceae archaeon
TGGGGACACAAGTTTGAGAACACTTTCTGTCCAAACTGCGGAGAAATTTTGATTGCGAGAAGAGGGTTCTACATTAGCAAAATAAAATTGAATGACACAAGATGCCCAAATTGTGGCTATAAGCAGAACATTGTTCTCTGAAAGAGTCAAAAAATCTTTAAGTCTATAAGAAAAAACGCTTTGTGGTGGGCAAGGTCTACATCGTAGGCTCAGGTCCAGGAGATCCAGAATTGTTGACACTTAAAGCTTACAGACTGCTAAAGGAAGCGGATGTAATATTGTATGATAGATTGGTGGGAGAAGAGATCACAAAACTAATCCAAAGTCTGGGAAAAAAAGCCATTTATGTTGGAAAAGATGGAAAAGGCAAGGAGAGGCAGATTGAAATTAACAACTTGATGAAAAAGTTTGCAGAGGAGGGAAAAAAAGTTTTAAGATTAAAAGGAGGAGATCCAACGATTTTTGGTAGATTGTGGGAGGAAATAGAGTTTCTTAAAGCGAACAGAATCCCATTCGAGATCGTTCCAGGAGTGAGCTCCGTAAATGGTGTTCCAGCGTGTGCAAACATTCCTCTAACTCATCCAGAATTTGGTAAGGCGATCATAGTTATTGGCGGTAGAGAGGTTGAGGATTACTATGAGGCACTAAGAAATTCCACCTTGGTCGTTCTCATGAGTGGAATTTCCGCTTCCGAGATCTCTAAAAATCTAATAAAAAACGGTTTTAAGGATGAAACTAAGGTTGCGGTTATTCAAAAAGGTTCTTTGAAGGATCAAAAAGTCTCAGTTTGCACGCTCAGAGAACTATCCTCTTCGGAAAAAACATTTGAAAGTCCTGCGTTGATGGTTGTTGGAGAAGTTGTGCGTTTTGTGGAAAAGTATAATTGTCTTGAGATTTAAAAATAATGTAATGGTGAGAAGGGCGAAGCTAATCAATGACATAGTGGAATTGATACCAATATTCCAACTGCTATCTTCAGAGTATCATAGAAAAGTTTATTCCGCTTTACTCGATGGTTGGCTAACAATTGAAGAGCTTAGGAAAAACTTTGGAGATGGCTTCGAGGAGACTCTTAGAATTCTAAAGCATGCGGGAATGCTTGAAGTGAGATGGAGAATGCCTCCAGATCCAGCGGGAAAGCCAGAAAAGGAATATCATGTAAGCTACACCCACATCTCTGCGAATTTTTACGTTTCCTTAAAGGAGTTCAACAGAATTTTGGAGATCGTGTTCATGTCTGATGATGAAATTGAAGAGCACTTGCAGAA
This sequence comes from Archaeoglobaceae archaeon, assembly GCA_025058955.1. Lineage (GTDB taxonomy): Archaea > Halobacteriota > Archaeoglobi > Archaeoglobales > Archaeoglobaceae > WYZ-LMO2. The sequence goes on from JANXDV010000083.1 coordinate 1,269, forward strand.
GATCAAGAGAGAAGTTGAACTTGGTAGGAATTCTGTAGGGCATATCATCAAGACTCTGAACTACGATCCACTTTTTGTTAGGGCGATAGTTAAGAAGTCGCTGAAGTTCAACCTTAAAGGACAACTGATCGAGTTTGCAAAAGATGAGGAGATATAGTGCAAGAGAGATGCTTAACAAGCTGAGATGGCATCCTGAATACGATTTTTCCCGTGTTAGAGTTGTTTATTTAGATCGATTCCAAGGCTTTTTGGAATTCAGCGGAGAGGAAGTTGAGGAGATCGGACATAAATTTGTTTACCTAAAAAGTGGAACCGCAATTCCACAGCACAGAATTGTTGAGATCAAATATGGAAGTGAGAGCATATGGAAAAGAAAGTGATCTGCGTGATTCATTTAAAACCACTTCCCGGAGCACCTTTGCATGAGAATTTTGATGAAGTTCTTGAAAGTGCATTGCAAGATGCAAAAGCGATCGAAGAAGGTGGAGCGGATGCGGTTATCGTAGAGAACTATGGTGACAAGCCTTTTCTCAAGAATGTTGGCAAGGAAACTGTTGCATCCATGAGTGTGATCGCATGGGAGATCAAGAAGTCTACGAATCTCGGTTTAGGAATAAATGTTTTAAGAAACGATGCCTTTTCCGCTTTAGCTATTGCAAAGGCGGTAAAAGCGGATTTTATAAGAGTGAATCAATTTTTCTTTCCTTCAATCTCTCCAGAAGGTTTTCTCCTTCCAGAAGCTGGTGAAATAATGAGATATAGAAGATCGATCAACTGCAATGCGATGATCTTTGCGGATCTAAATGTAAAGCATGCGGTTCACTTTGCAAGCCTTGAGGATTATTTCTTGAATGCGGAAAGAAGTCTTGCGGATGCATTTATAATAACTGGAAAGGCTACTGGAATTGAGGTTAACGTTGAGGACTTAAAAGTTGCAAGAAAGCACTTGAAAGCTCCGATCATTGCGGGAAGTGGGATAAACGAGTGGAATGTTAGAGAGATAGCGAAACACTGCGACGGTTTAATTGTAGGTAGCTACATAAAGAGGGGTGGAAAAGTTGATCCAGAAAGAGTTAGAAAGATCGTTGATGCGGTAAGATCTATCTAAAAAATGGTTTTCTTAGTCTTATTGCTTCAAAAATAGCTTTTTTAAGTTCATTTCCACTTAAATTCGAGATGTCCACAGTTTCTTTATTCATCAAACAGAGCTTTATTTTTCCATCCGAAGTGACTCTGATGCGATTGCAGTGCATGCAAAATTCTGTGTTGTCCAAGGGCTTTACGATCTCCACAATGCCAAGAGATGTGAAAAATTGTTTTCTTTTGTGCATGTCTCTAATTTTAACTGCCATTGCAATTTTTGCAAACTCTTCTTCGAAGATCTCAGGATCCAAGTATAGATCTTTTGTCTTGGTGTTGGGAATTAGCTCGATTAACTGTAGAATCACATTTGTCTTTTCTTTGTTAAAAGAATTCGTAAAATTGAGCATTTTGAAAACTTCAAATTCATTCAAATTCTTCATAAGAACCATGTTAAGCTTTATCGGAGTCAAATTTGCCTCAACCGCACATCTTATACCTTCAAGAACATTCTGGAGCTTTCCTCCACCGGTTAAGTAGCTATAAATATCCGCATTTAGAGTGTCAAGGCTTATGTTCACCCTATCAAGTCCACTCTCTTTGAGATCGAACGCAAGATCCTTCAAGAGGGTTCCATTTGTCGTTAAGGAGATCTCTTCGAAGTTTGGCATCATCGAGATGATCTCACAGATGTCTTCTCTAAGCAAAGGCTCTCCACCTGTAAGCTTTAGCTTCTTTACCCCCAAATCGTAAAAGGCTTTTGCGATCTCTGCAATCCTTTCAGCACTCATCTCCTTTCCCGGATTACTTTCTCCTTCTCGATGACAGTAAATACAATTCAGATTACATCTATTCGTAACAGAGATTCGCAAATTTTTCACAGTTCTCCCGAAAGGATCTGTGAGCATATCTCCTCCGCTTTTGCTAAGTCTTCTATGGTGTTTATGTTGAAGAAAGAGATTAGAGACTTATCAAACTTTCTAAGTTCTTCCACCGGGTAAAAAATTGTCCGTAATCTGCTCAGTGGAGAGAGTATTCTTTTTTCCCCTTCTATTATTGACCTCTCAATTTCCGGAATTGCACTTGCCGAGTAATATCCCAACAGTGGTTCCGCATATTCGCGTTTTGGTATTAAAGCATCGCAATCGCTCTTTTTTCCTAAATCATAGATGAACTCTAAAAGCTCTTTTTTTACAAATGGCATGTCTATTGCAACAACAGCGGTGTCTCCATTGTGCTTCAATGCGGAATGAATTCCAGCGAGAGCTCCGAAATTCTGATATAGATCACAAACGCATTTGATTCCAAACTCCTCAGAGTATTTTTCTGCCTGAAATCGGTCTCTGCAAACAAAGATTGGATTATAGTCTGAATACTTCCTTACAGCAATCTCTATTAGTCTTTCACCACAGATCTTTATTTCCGCCTTCTCAATTCCCATTCTTCTACCCTTCCCACCCATGAGAACTGCAAGTTTCACAGTGGAATTTAGTTACTTATTTATTACCCTTTTTCAACCTTAGCTCATGGATGTGCTTGAAGAGCTTAGAATTTTCAGAGAGAAGGATATCCCGTATTCGAGAGTATTAAGCTCAATGTGCACCGTTCCCCATGAAATAGCGGTTAAAGCTCATCAACTATTCATAGGAACAAACCTCGGCGATCCTGGAATTTTTCCCGGGACAGTTGAGCTTGAAAAAAAGCTAATTGCAATGCTTGGCGAAATGCTACACCACAAAAATTGCGTTGGGTATATATGCTCGGGTGGAACTGAGGCAAACATTCAAGGAATAAGAGCTTCAAGAAACATCATGAGAAGAAAGGAGCCAAATATAGTCATTCCCAAGACCGCTCATTTCTCATTCGAGAAGATCTGCGATATTCTTAGCGTTGAAGTTAGAAGGGCTAATGTGGATGAAGACTACAAGGTTGATTTGGCAGAAGTTGAGAAGCTCGTTGATGAGAAAACAGTTGCCCTCGTTGGCATTGCTGGCACAACCGAGCTTGGACAAATTGATCCAATTGTTGAACTTTCAAAGCTTGCGGAAGAAAAAGAGATCCCTTTGCATATAGATGCAGCATTTGGTGGTCTTGTGATCCCATTCATGGACAATCCATATCCATTCGATTTCGCAAACAAGGGCGTAACTTCGATCACCTTAGATCCGCACAAAATGGGAATGGCTACGATTCCCGCAGGAGGAATAGTTTTCAGGGATGAGAATTTTTTAAAGGCTTTAGAGGTTGAAACACCATATTTGACTTCGAAGATGCAGTTCACGCTCACAGGCACACGCCCAGGCACTGGAGTTGCTTCAGCTTAT
>JANXDV010000084.1 GCA_025058955.1 Archaeoglobaceae archaeon
TAAGCTCGATCTCTGTGTTTCTGTTAACAACTACGACTCCAGAAGGCTTTGTCGCAACGATTACAAAAGTCAGAGTATATCCAAAGACTTCAACTCTCACCTTTTGCCCTCTAACAACTGGTCTACCTTCGAGAAGCCTAAGTAAATAGTTCTCCCCACCTGCTATCCTTACAGGCTCTGTTGGAGCTAATGTGATCTTTTCCGCTGGTTTTGCTTCGACTTTCCTTATCCTTACCTTGTCATCAATACCAATTCCAGCACTACTTCTTAGGTTGCCATCGATCCTAATTATTCCCTTTCCCCGATCTTCTGGATAGCTTGGCCATGCAATCGCTGGAACGTTCTCTTTGCCTACTATTTCTATTATGTCTCCGCTCTGAATTCCCAGCTTTGCCATAACTTCGGGATCTATTCTTGCAATTCCTCTTCCAACATCTCTATAATAAGCTTCCGCAACCCTTAAAGTGATTTCCTCCTTCATAACCATCACCCAATAACCCAAACATTTTCTCCATCAATTTGCTCATTTCTAACGACCCCTCTTTTCCTTAAAGATTCAAGGGTTTCTTCAACTTCCTTGTATGGGATTCTAAAGCACTCTGCAATTTCCACTGCTCTTCTTAGCCCTTTTGCGATTCCAAGCAAAACTAAGCGTTCTAAGTCGTCTTTTGCAACTCTATCTACCTCTTCAAGTAATTCCTCGACCATCTCATTTAATTTTGCAGTGATTGAGCTCTGAACGGTTGAAAATATTCTGCGAACCTCTTCTGCGATCTTCATTGCTCTGTAGATCTCTGGCAATGAATCTAAATTAGAGTTTATCATCCAGAGTCTCTCTTCCGCTTCCCTAAGGCTTTCAATTGGATCGATCTTTGCCTCGTTATTCTGTAAGCTAATTTCGAACTCATGGGGTGAGATCGTTATTTCTATGTGCATATTGGTGGCAATGTAGTAGTATCTCCTTCTGCCATCTTCCACACTTCTCACAATCCCCGCTCTCTCAAGCTTCTCCAAGTGCTCTATGACGAGCTTTGGAGCCATTCCGAGGTAGTAAGAGATCTCGCTGAGATAGCATGGCTTCTTCGCAAGCAATTCCAGTATTTTCCTTCTGCTTTCGTTACCTATCGCATCAAGCACGTTCATTCAATCACCGTTACTAACTAATTGTTAGTAAGTTAAAGTATATAAATTTTTCGGCTATTTTTTAAGAACGTCTTATTGTTTTGCCTATATACAGGAATTATATTATACATTCTATATCTTCAACACTTGCCCTTCTTAAGAGACTCGAAATGAGGTTTTTCGAATTCTTCAGATTCCTTCTTCTGTGAAAAACAACGTAGCCACTTGGTTGGTTAAAAAGTTTAAAACCTCTTATCACCGCTTTGAAGACCTCAAAGTCTTTTCTTACGATCAAGGAGGCAAACTTCATTTCTTCGAGCATTGAGGGATTGAAAAGCATGGCATTGTCTGTGCCAAGAAGCCAGTTCTCGTATTCAGAGAGAATTTCATAAGCTTTTGGATTGAGGAGTCCAAAGAAGGCATTTGATCGGATACAGGAGACTATTGGGATCTCAAGATCCATGAATGGTTTTAGTAGCTTCGGGCAAGAGTTCATATGCACAACGAGATCTGGCTTAAGCTCCAAAGCCTTCTCAACGTCTTCACAATCCATTTCTCCCGCATGAATTGCAAAGATCAACCCTCTTTTTTCTGCAATTTTTTTGAGAGCGAACAAAAATTCAAGATCGTGATCTCTGACACTGCTCATACCAAAACCTTTACAATCGATCTTCTCCGCCTCTTCTAAGTTTTTAGGTCTTCCGAGTGTAATTATGCCTTCTATTCCCTCGGTAACCTTTAAACCTTCAATACCCCCTTCACGAAAATCGAGAAATCTTGAAGTTCCGGAGGACTTAGCAATTTCAATTTCGTGAATCAAAGCTTTTCGAAGCTCTTCAATAGGATTTGAGCTAAGAAGCTTGAATTTGTATCCTCCTGGACCTACAAGGCTCTTTAGATCCATGAATGGAGGATCTTTGCCAATTGCATCGCCCAAATGTGTGTGAGCATTGAAGAATGTTGGGGTGAATATATAATCTGAGTATTCGCTTCTGCTCTCTTCGAATTTCCCTTCGAAGATCGAACCATGTTTTATGCCATTTTCGTCAATAAGAATACCTCTATAACCAGATGAACTTGCATGCCTCCTCATAACCAACCTCCACAACCGTATCTATAAAGGCTAAATGTTTTTTTATTAGCTCCGAATAAAGCTCACCGCTAACATCCTCACCGCTCATCTCTCTTAATGCCAGCTCGTAAAGTCTGTCAATCGGTCTTTGAAAATCGTAAAGTGAGATCCTTCTGATCTCAAACCCCTCCTTTTCAAGATAAATCTCAACTTCAGGAGGGATATTTATACAGGCATTCATATTTTTAGCTTTTTCACATATGCTCATTGCAATATACTCGCTTGAAGTATCGCGGAGGTATAGATCTCGAAAGATCAGTTTTTTCCACTCAAACACGTTTATTACCCCAGTAAGCTTTGATCTTAATGCAATCCTCGCGAGATCCACTTGGATCTCTTTTCTGTCTTCGGAGAGCTTGTTGTCAAGGTAGCAGTAGACAGGGATCTTTTTACTCCAGCAGTATTCAATTAGCTTCTCCGAAGCTCGAAGATCTTGGACATAGCTAACATCTGCAGGAGGAAATAATTCCTTGGCGAAATAAGCTTCAAAAGAGGATGGCAAGTCTATAAATAACGCATCCGCTTTATATTGCTCGAGAAAATCGATGACTTTCTCTCTGTTCCAAGCGGTGTTAACTGAGAGGAAGTTGAGGATCACGAAGAGATTCCTTTGGGGAGATAGATAAGCTTTAGTCCCTACGTTTTAAGACATTCATCTTCCAAGATAAACTTCCGCTATTATGTTACCCGAATTCGCTTTAAGGTCGATATAAAATGCCATCCATTTCTTGTTAGTCTTTTCTATACTTTCTATGACCTTCTCTGCAATAATTTCAGCAATTTTCTCTGAAAAAGTTGAGGTATAGAATTCAGCATAATTCAGGAAAGTGAGTTTGACCATTGCAGACTCTAAATAGCTTTTCTGAATTTCTGGATCTTCTTTAAGCCTCTTTTTTATGGTTTCTCTTATTCGATCTTCTAACAGCTTCAAGTCGGAATCAGAGAACTTATGGTCAAACCCAGAAATCTGATCACCTTTTAATTCTCCAATAAAGCTTCCTTTGTCGTAAACTTCTATTTTAACTATTTTTGATCCATCCATTAACCATTTCTTGTAGTAGCCACCGAGATCCATTGGCGGAAGTTTTTGATCGAGAACATAGTATTGATCCAAAAAAATTGCGGTAGCGAGATGTCCAGTTTCTTCGCCTTCAAATTCAAATCTGAGAATATAAGGCTTGCAGTCTAAATTCATGAGTAAAGCTGAGATCAGAATTGCGTAGTCTCCACAAATCCCTCTTCTAAACTTCAAAGTCTCCAAGGGAGTCTGATAGAATCTCTCTGGGTTTTGAATTGCAACTTCTTTACCTTTGGTTATAATAATTGGAGTGGGCAATTCAGCTTTTTGAGGGTCGTATTCAATGTTTTCGCCCACCCATTTAAGAACATTCCACGAGTTTTCAATGCAATCTTTCCCTTTGAGCTTTAAAGCTTGCTCCGCAACTTTTAAAACTTCTTTCTCACTCAAAGTCTCATTCAAAGCACACTCCAGATCCCAACGCCAGGTTTTATTGCAATACTCTTCTCTGCTAAGCTCAAAAGAAATGCATCCGAAAATTAAAGTGGGGATTAGGCAGAGAAAAATTATGAATGCTTTTTTCATCTATTCAACCTTCAACCTCTTTTTTGAGCATCTTTTGCCTCTCCTTTGCAGTATACCCAGTGAATTCCTCGAGGAAGCTGTTATATGCTTTTAAAGTCTTAACAGATGTTTCATTATCGATCACTCTTGTCTTGGTTTCTATGAGCAACGACTTCTTCTCTATTTTAGCTTTGAGCTCTTCTATCCCGCCAAAGTTTCTAACAACGTAGTATCCATTTTCGAAGCTGAAATTTCCAAAGTGTTTTCTAAGAAGTTCTTCAAGTCTCTCGCTTGTAGCTTCGTAGCCTTTTTTTATCTTGTATTCTCGCATACTCATAGTCAGTTTAGTGTTTTTAAATCCATTGAGAAGTGGGTTTTGATGATAAAGATCGACGGTAGCTTTGGAGAAGGTGGTGGGCAAATTCTGAGAACAGCAATAGCTCTCTCCTGCATCACAGGAAAAGATGTTGAAGTTTTCAACATAAGAGCAAATCGCCCAAATCCTGGTTTAGCGCCACAACATTTTAAGGGCATTGAGGTTGCTAAGCTCATAAGCGATGCAGAAGTTGATGGACTAAAGCTTGGTTCGACAAGAGTCATTTTCAAGCCAAAAAGAGTGAAGGGTGGTGAATACAGGATCGACATAGGCACCGCAGGAAGCATAAGCTTGATCCTCCAAACAATTCTTCCCCCGCTTTTAATAGCTGATAAGGCTTCAAGGCTTGAAATAATCGGTGGAACTGATGTTTCTTGGTCTCCAACGATTGACTATCT
>JANXDV010000085.1:0-292 GCA_025058955.1 Archaeoglobaceae archaeon
GATCCCGCTATAAACAAGAAGAAAAAAGTTGAAGAAATGCTTGTAGACAAAGCACAGCTTCTACGCTTAACAGTTCCAGAGCTCGTTGCAGTCTTTGGCGGTTTAAGGGCTTTAGGAGCGGTTTATAAATACAGTAAACTTGGAGTTCTAACGCAAAAGCCCGGAGTTCTGAGCAATGAATTCTTTGTAAACCTGCTCGACATGTCTACGGAATGGAGATCCGCGGACGAGTTCGGTTATCTCTACGAGGGTTATGATAGAAAGAGTGGAGAAATGAAATGGAAAGCTACGA
>JANXDV010000085.1:302-4585 GCA_025058955.1 Archaeoglobaceae archaeon
TCTAATCTTTGGACATCATGAAGAGCTAAGAGCAGTTTGCGAAGTATATGCTGCATTTGATGGAAAGGAGAAATTTGTCAAGGACTTTGTAGCTGTTTGGACAAAGCTCATGCACATAGATCGCTACGACATTTGGAGAAACAACAGAGAGCTTTACAAGAAGCTAACCGCTGGGATCGTGTGATAAATTTTTAATTTTTTAAAATAAATAAAATTTCAAAAATTAGGTTAGCCATTTCAGAATTACATCTATGAGTTCTCTATCGCCAATTTTGTTGTTAAGCCAATCCAAGATTGCTTGGATCAATTCCCGATCTTCAATTCTGCCATTGCCATTTTGATCATAAGCTTGCCAAGGTTTTTTTCTTAAAACTGTTGCTTCTTTTGCTTTTTACCGAAGTAATAGCTTTTTAAAAATTCCCTTTCCAGCTTATATGGGTGTTAGTGAAGAGAGGAATTTGAATTTCCAAGAAAATAAATTCTTGAAAGCAAAGAAGATTCAGAAAAATCCAACTAAATTATGGAAGGAAAAGTTAACCTTAGTGAAGGGGAAAGTTTTTAAGTTGAGATCAAACTCAAGAGCATGGGCAAGACAGGAACGACAACTTGGGTCAAGATCAAGAAAAGGAATAGCAATGAGTATAGGCTTGTGCCGACGAAGTGGCAGAATTATAAGAAGCCGGGACCTAATCAGAAGTATCTTTCAGATGGGAAGAAGAGAAGAAGAATAAAGAGGTCTCAGAAGTCTATTCTCGGGGTTAAAAGTTGATTTAATATACGCATTTTGATCCCATTTAGAAAGCAGTTTAATATCTGTTTTTAACTCTATTTGTGGAAGAAAGAGAACAGAAGATAACTGAGCATATCGCAGAGCTACGAAGAAGAGTTACAAGGATTAGCATTTCCCTTCTCGTTCTTTTTCCCATTGTCTTTTACTTCTCCTCGGAACTTATCAAGAGGTTCTGGCAAGATTTGTTGAGTGAGGAGATGTTTGTTTATTCTCCTCTGGAGTGGATCTTGCTTAGACTTGTTTTCTCTCTCATTTTTTCGCTGATCCTTCTATACCCCTATGCCATTTTCGAGCTTTACCTATTTGCAAAACCAGGACTTTACGAATCTGAGATAAAATTCCTTAAATTCATAATGATCCCGAGCTACTTCATTTTCCTACTCGGCTCCTACGTATCTTACAAGTTTATTGTCCCATTCCTATACAGTTTCTCCTATGGAAATCCTTTCTATTCAGCAGAGAAAACAGTTCTAAATGCTATGAAGCTCTCTTTTGCTCTTGGAATTCTATTGCAGATACCCTTAGCAATTTTTATCCTTGATAAACTCAGAATAATCAACTATCAAACCTTAAAAAGACTTCGATTGCCGTTATATCTAATTCTGGTGTTTTTTATTTTAAACTCTCCAACGGATTTTGGTGGTTTAACCCAAATTGCGGTTTTAGTATCATTTTTTATAATTTTTGAATTGAGTATTTTGATAATAGGTCTGAGTAAAAGATAAATAAGGATTCGACCGTTTAAGATCATGCAAATAGTGATCGCAGGAGCGGGAGAAGTTGGCTATGAATTAGCCAAGTCCCTTTCAGATAAAAATGACGTTTATGTTATCGAAAAAGATAAAGAGAAAGTTGACAGATTGAATGAGCTTGATGTGATTGCGATAAAGGGTAATGCTGCAAGTTTAAACACACTAAAAGAGGCGAAGGTGGAAAAAGCGGATCTTTTTCTTTCTCTTACCGGGAGTGATGAAGTAAATATAATATCTGCTCTTTCAGCAAAAAAGCTCAATCCAAGGTTAAGAGTTTTTGTCAGAGTCGAGAATCTTGAATACGTGGATAAACCTGTGACAAGGTATCATCCTTTGGGCTTTGACATCGTGGTTTGTCCCCCTTTGGTTTTAGCCCAGGAGATCGTAGAACTCGTAGGCACACCATTTGCTTCTGAAGTCATAACTCTGAGTGGTGGGGAGATGGACATAATAGAGATCCAGATCGATGAGCAATCCCCTGTAGTGGGAAAGAACTTCAAAGATTTGGATCTACCAGCTGGAGTAGTTTTAGCCTCAATACAGCGAGATGGAGATATAATTCTACCAAAAGAGGATTATCTAAAGGTTGGAGATAGAGTGGTAATTGTAGGAAATAGAGAGGAGGTTGAAAAGGTAAGAGAACTTTTTGGACAGCCACTTGTGAGAAGAGTATCGATATTTGGCACAAATGAAATAAGCTCTTATGTTGCAGAGAAACTTTCCAGGAATAAAGTTAGTGTGAAAGTTGTTGGCTCGAACAAAAAAGCTTGTGAAGAGCTAAGTGAAAAACTGAGAGGTATAAGGGTTGCTTGTGGGGATTTTTTAGATCTTGAGTTTCTGAGTAAGGAGGAAATAGGTAGATCAAATGCGGTTGTAGCTTTGACCGACAATGATGAGAGAAATCTATTGCTCTGCTTACTCTCAAAAAGCCTTGGGGCGGAGAAAGCCATTGTAAAGGTTGAACATGAAGAGTATGCAAGGATCTTTGAAAAAGTTGGTATTGAACATGCCTTAAATCCAAAGAGGATGACGATCCTCGAGGTTCAAAAATTACTCCTGATGGACAAAGTGGAAGTCAGGACAATTGCAGATCTTTCAGGAGCGGTAGTGATGGAGCTTGTAGTCGAGAATGAGAAGTTGAAAAATAAGAAAATTGCAGAGATCCAACTTCCCAAAAATTCTGCGATCTGGGCGATCATAAGAGACGAAAAATGTTTGACACCTTCTGATGAGCTATATTTAGAGCTTGGAGACAGAGTAATAGTTAGAACAACGTGGGATAAGGTTAAAAGGGTGGGTGAGTTTTTTGGATGAACTATAGATACATAGAGAACATAGCGGGGCAGGTTTTGGTAGTATTTTCAGCCACATTTCTCTTTCCCGCAATTGTTGCGGTCTTAAATGGAGAAAAATTCGAGATCTTCATAATTCCATCAATTATTTCTCTTTTCTTAGGTATTTTATTTCTTTTCGACTCTAAAAGATCTTCAAAAATAGAGATCGAGGATATTGAGGATCGAGATGTCTACAGCGCGGTCGCTCTTATATGGCTACTTATACCCCTCATAGGTGCAATTCCTTTTGCTTTATGCGGAATAAGTCCATTAGATTCGACATTTGAAGCCATGTCAGGCTTCACAACTACTGGAGCTACAGTTTTGACTCCAGAAAATTTACAGAAATCCATCTTATTTTGGAGAAGTTTCATGCAGTGGATCGGCGGTATAGGTATAGTTGTCGTCTTTCTTATCTTTCTCCCACAGGCAAGAAAAAGCTCTGCATTATTCGAAGCAGAATACCCCGCGGTCGTTCTACCAAAAATACGACCAAGAATTAGAGAAATGGTGGTCTTAATTTTTATGCTCTACCTCTTACTGACTTTATTAGAGATCACGATTCTCTATCTTCTGGGAATCGATGCATTCGAAGCGGTAGCGCATGCTTTTACTTCTATCTCCACAGCAGGTTTTTCAACACATTCCGAGAGCATAGCTTATTTCAATGATGTTAGAGTTGAAGCGGTTTTGGCATTTTTTTGCTTACTCGGTGGAACGAACTTTGCACTTATCTACGCATTAACTCAAAGGCAGATCAGGGCGATTGCGGATGTAGAATTCAAAAATTATCTGCTATTACTACTATTTGGTATTCTGATTTTGACGATCCTAAATGCTTCAAACCTCGATCTTTTACAATCGCTTCGTTACTCAGCATTTCAGGTTATTTCTTTGGCAACAACTACAGGATATACGAATTGCGATTATGACACTTGGAGTGATTCAGCAAAATTCATTCTTTTGCTCTTGATGCTCATCGGTGGCTGTAGTGGTTCAACCTCTTCAGGATTGAAGGTAATAAGGGTTGTGATCTTGCTAAAATACGTGAGTTATCAGATCCTGAAGATCGTTGATCCAAGGGGCATTAGAGTTGTCAGATATGGAAATGCGATCATAAGTGAGAGGCAAATGAACGAAGTAGTTTCATTTTTTGTGATCTATATTTTCATCTTCGTCTTCTCTTCTCTTCTCTTGCTGCTAATAGGTTACAACCTTGAAACCTCTATTTCTGCAACAATAGCAACGCTCAGCAACGTAGGACCAGGAATGGGTTTAGCGGGAGCAAGTGAAACTTATGCTAATTTCGATCCGCTGGCAAAATTGATCTTAATAATCAACATGTGGGTTGGTCGTTTGGAAATTTTGCCAGTTTTTACTCTTCTCTTCTCAGCATTTCGTGGAGGA
>JANXDV010000086.1 GCA_025058955.1 Archaeoglobaceae archaeon
AGGACTCGCATGGCTTAGTCCCAGCCGGATAGCAGCGGCCTCTGGCAGGATCAACCAGAATTGGCGGGGATAAGTGAATACGTCCCCTGCCTGCCAGTATACTCTGCTGACAAGCCCCACATCAGACCGCAAATTCTTTGCGGTCCTCCTTACTCTACCGCGGATTAGAAAACTCCCCGTCATCCAAAGCACCGCTCTGTCGGGGTCCGTGCTGGATCCGCGGTTATTCTACTTGAAGTTGTCGTGTAGTATACCATTACTCTTTTGGATTTATAAGGCTTTTGCTCGAGTTGTTGAGGAGTTATTCTATTGTGAAAGCTCCATAAGTCTTGCTGAATTTAAGTCTAACTCTTTAAAAACGCAAGTGTTAAATATTTTCTTTATCTTGAATTTCCATGAGTTACGAGATCTTGATTCAAAAACTCGGTTTTCCGGGGTCTGATAAGCTTAAAAAGATACTGAAATACTTAATGGATGAGGAAGGGGCAAAAGTCGCATCCAATCTCCCAGGAAGCTTGGAAGAGATCTCCCAAAAAACTGGAATTGAAAAAGAGAGAGTTAAAGAGATCCTTGAAGATCTATTTGCGAAAGGGGTTGTTTTTCCGAGAGATTTCAAAAATAGAGAATTTTTTAGGTTTGCAAGGGATATAATTCAATTTCATGACTCTACGCTTGCAAGCAAACATGTTAAAGATCCAGAATTTGCAAAACTTTGGAAAGAGTTTCTGGATGAAGGGGGCTATAAAAAGATGGGAGAGCTCTTATCAGGCTTAGGAGTTAAAATTTGGAGAGTAATACCCGCTTACAATGCAATAAAAGACCTTCCTGACGTTCTGCCACAGGAGAACATGAAGGAACTCATAAAAGCTCAGGAAAAAATTGCAGTAGTCCCTTGCTCCTGCAGAAATCTAACAATGCTAATTGAAGATCCGTGCGATCATACCGATGAGACTATTTGGCATTGCATTCAAGTAGGCAGAGGGGCGGAATACGTTCTGGCTAAAAATGCCGGAATAGAAATATCGGTGGATGAGGCTTTAAAGCTCATAGATAAGATCGAAGAAGATGGATTAGTGCATACTTGGCCCAATACGTCAAAAATGGTCGATCCGCGCATCACCGCTAACTGCAATTGCTGTGGCGATTGCTGTGAGTTTTTCCTCTCGGCAAGAGCAGCAAAAGTGGATATAGGCAGTTTTATTGAGAAAAGCAGATATGAAGCTTTTGTCGAAACAGAGAAATGCAATGGCTGTCAGACTTGCATTGAAAGATGTCATTTCGATGCGATTGAGCTTTACAGACCTGAAGGTAGCAAGAAATTCAAGGCTAAGGTTATTGCTGAAAAGTGCTTTGGCTGTGGAGTTTGTGTTATTGGATGTGAGCAGAATGCTATAAAGCTCAAAGCAGTTAGACCGCCAGAGTTCATTTTGCAATGACAAAAGCTTTTTATTTTTAGAATTTATCAAAGCGATATGAACGAGTTAACAGAGAGCTTAAGTAAATTTTTAGATGAGGAAGATAAAAAAATTTTGACAACGCTGTCAAAAGAACCCATAGTGCTCCAAGTTCTAAAGAAAATTTTTGATGAGCCGGAAAAGGCTGAAAAATATCTTATACTACTTAAAGATAATTATTTCGCTATTTTTTTCACGACTAAGCTTGCTGAGAGAATTTCTCGATACTTAGAAGGTGAAGATGAGGAGAAATGTTTAAACATTTTCTTAATGGGCATAAATCTTCTAACAGAAATTAAAGATAGGAGATCAATCCAAAGCGTTTTTTCACTGCTTAAAGAAGCCATAGAGAGCAGAATTAACCTTAATAAATTTGAAACTGCTGCAAAACTTGTAAAATCCTTCAAAGAGTTCGGATATGGTAGTTATGTAAAAAAGCTTCTTTTCCATGCAATCGAAGTCTCAGAAGCCAAGGACTTCGCGAGAGCTATAAGAATACTTGAACTGCTCCCTCCGAATGAGGAGGTGCTAACTGTAAAGTCGTATATACTGCTCGAGTGGGGAAAATCGCTCTCTATTAGCAATCCCGAAGCTGGTATAAGAAAGATTGAGGAAGCTTTGAAGATAAAAGAGACAGCATCAGCAAAGATCGCCATGGCGGAGATCTACGAAAGCATTGGAGAATACGCAAAAGCCTATGAGATCTATTCAAAGCTTAAAAATCAGGCGGGAGTAGAGAGAAAACTTTTGAGACTATTGATAGAGTGGGGAGAGGAGACAAAGGATTTAAGAAGGCTTGAAGAGGCGAAAATCCTTGCTGGTAATGATCTTGTCCTTATCGAAGAAATAGAAAGAAGAATTAAGAAGATAAAAGGATGAAATTAAAGGCTATCAGGATCATAGCCCAGAACAGCTACCCACCACCACCTCGCCATGTCAACGAGATCCTTGCTAAAAGCTCCAGAAAGGGAGTATTCTCCATCTCTAATAGATAACATTCCCGCTCCAACAAGCTTGTTTCTCATCGAATAAAAGGAGGAACGAACCATTTTAAGTTCTTCAAGAATTTTGTCCCATTCTTCAACTCTAAGAGGTTTTCCAGCTTTTTGTCTCTCCTCAACCAAGTTCAAAAATTTTATCGCCTTTATGGCCACTTCTTCTTTTCTGAAGATCCTTCGCATGAGCTCGAGCATCGGATTTTTAGATTGAGAGACTCTCGCAGTAGCAGTAGATCTAACTATTAAAGAAGTAGCAGTCTTCGGAGCATCCTTTACTTTCACAAAAAGATTTTTCCAAGAGGGATTATATCTTTATCGATGAGAGAAGCAATGCTATACAAAAATGTTGGCGATCACGTTGTATGCCAACTTTGCAATAGAACTTGCAAGATCAAGCAAGGGGAATGCGGGTTTTGTGATGTCAGGAGAAATGAAGGGGGCAAACTTTTTACCCTTGCTTATGGAAAAATAAGCGCTCTTGAGAGTAGACCAATCGAGATCAAACCTTTTTTCCATTTAAAGCCTGGAAGCACAAGCATGACCTTTGCTGGTTATTCTTGCAACTTTGAATGTCCTTGGTGTCAGAATTGGAAGATCTCTAGAGCGACTCCACATGGTCCTGAAATAACTCCAGAATTCGTAGTCGAAAAAGCCTTAGATAGCGGAGATCTGAGTGTCTGTGCAAGCTTAAACGAGCCTACACTTCTTTTTGAGTTTCTACTCGAAGTTTTCAGAATTTCAAAAGAAAGAGGACTATTGACAACAATTGTCTCTAATGGCTATATGAGTTCATTAGCGTTGAAAGAATTGAAAAGAGCAGGTTTAGATGCTATTAAAATCGATATTAAGGGCGGAGAAGAAGTTTACACTCGCTATCTCTCCGCTACAGCTCGAAATGTCTGGAGAATTGTTAGTGAAGCTATAAAGCTTGGAATACATGTTGAGATCGTAAATTTGCTCGTCACAAACGTTAACGATTCAGAAGAGAGCATCAGGGAAGTAATAGAGTCTCATCTAAAATTTGCTGGTAATGAAATTCCAATCCACTTCACAAGGTATTTCCCAGCCTATCTTTTTAGGGAGAGAGCAACTGATCTAAAGAAACTTGAAAAAGCTGTTGAGATAGCAAAAAAAGAAGGTATAGATTTCGTATACATCGGAAATGTTCCTGGACATAGATCAGAGAACACATTTTGCCCCGATTGTGGAAAAATTTTGGTAAAAAGGTTCTCCTATACAGTATTAGAAAATCGAATAAAAGATGGAAGATGTCCTTACTGTAATAAAGAGTTATACGGAATTTGGTAATCGCACTTAAAATTTAACTAAAAATAAAAGTCCCGCCTCCCGGATTTGAACCGGGGACACCGGGATCTCCGCTTGCCAGCGGAGTGGCAAACTACAGTCCCGCGCTCTCCCAGGCTGAGCTAAGGCGGGCTATTAAAAATGGAACTTTTTGCTTAAAAACATTACGCTATAAATCGGGAGATTCGAAGGATTTATATTCAACCCGCTGAGAAAAGCGAGAGATGGAAGCGGAAATAACGAGAATGATAATTGAGGAAGCTACAAAGGATTGGCTGGATCTTGCAAAGAGTGATGTGGTGATCGTAGGAGCTGGACCTGCAGGATTAACCGCGGGAGCTTATTTAGCAGAGAAAGGTTATAGAACTGTTGTCTTTGAGCGGAAGCTTAGCTTTGGCGGTGGAAGTGGTGGAGGGGGGATGCTTTTCCACAAGATCGCCCTTGAGAAAGACTTGAGGGACATCGTTGAGCACTTCAACATAAGGGTAGTGGAAAGATCGAATATGCTGATCTGCGATTCTTCAGAATTCATAGCAAAGCTCGCTTCAAAATGCTTAGACAGTGGAGCTAAAATCATTCCAGGTGTTTCAGTTGACGATGTCATTTTCAGAGAGAATCCGCTAAGGATCACTGGGGTCTGCATACAGTGGAGTGCGGTTGAGCTTTCTGGATTGCATGTGGATC
>JANXDV010000087.1 GCA_025058955.1 Archaeoglobaceae archaeon
ATTCTGTATTCGATTTTTGGTTTGGAAAAGAAAGTTTTTGCAGTTATGTTCAGAAATCCTTTGTAATATGACACATTTAACTCGCAAAAGTCTACAATAAAACTTTTTTCAAACCCATCTACGATCAGTCGGTATTCCCCAAGGATGACGTCTCTCTTAAGATTTAATTTTGCAATGTATCCTTCCTCACTTGGTTCAAATAACAAAGCCAGTTCCTTGCCTAAAGGATCGATTATAAAAGCTTTTTCAGGAATAAAATTTGCAAAAACTTCGATCTCTTCATCAACAAAATATAGATCCTTTACGATTAAAACTTCCTTCGAGGATTCTACACTCTCATTCAAAACATCAATCGATCCAATCCCAAGCTCCATGCTTAAGATGATCATGAGCAAGATCAATGCTGAACCTCTCATTCCGTAAATTCTAAGAGATCCAAAGTATTAAAAGTCTTGGGTATCAAAATTTTTATCTCGAACAAAATTTATCTCATGAAGTTCACTGAACTCTTTGCTCTTTCTCTTGTGATCTTTTCAATAGCCATAATACTACTTATAGAGGTCAGTGAGGGTTTAATATTGCAGATCCTCTATGCATTGGATTTTGCAATCGCCCTATACCTTCTTTACGACTACGGGTCGAGAGTTAAGAAAGGTGGACTGAGTTATGCGATTTTTAACAGCTATGAGATCGTAGCTTACATCCCTGTCATATTGATCGCCTTTTTCATTCCACCGTCTTACGGCGCAATTCTCAGAGCTCTTAGGATTCTCAGATTCATCGCTCTTGGAATAAGGCTGATGAGGGAGATTCAGTCAAGATCCGCAAAGCTTCTTGGCTCTGCATTGCTTTTACTTTTTATGTCGATCTTTCTCGGTTCAACAAGCTTTTATTTTGCTGAGGCAAACGAACAAAACCTGAACTTCTTTGATTGTCTCTATTGGGCAGTTATAACCATAACAACCGCAGGTTATGGCGATCTTGTTCCAAAGACATTCGTTGGAAAACTCATTGCAATGATCATAGTGCTCATGGGCGTTGCGGTGGTTTCATTATTCACTGCGAGCATCCTTAGTATTGTTTTGGTGGATAAAGAGTCGAGCGTTCGAAAAGATCTTGAGGAGCTGATCAGAAAACATGAAAAAAGGGCAAAAGTGGATGAAAAAGAGCTTCTGGAAAAAATCAAGAAGCTACTTGAAAATGATAGATAAATTTTATGGCTGGACAAATATGTGATACTTGGCAGTAGGATTCTGAAGCTCGTAGATGATCCTACTAACGACAAGTTTAACTGGATGAACACCCTTCACTCTCTTTTCAATATCTTCAAAACTCTTAAAAGGTTCCTTCTTTCTCTCCTCAATTATAGCCCACATTGTCTTCTTGCCAACTCCAGGCAAAAGCTCCAACTGATGCATTCTCGTTGTTATCGGTTCTGCCTTGTTGAAAAATTCCACAAATTCCGCTTCTCTCTGCTTTACTATGTTTTCAACCACGAAGGGTAATTCTTTCTTTGCGGAAGGTGTAAGCTCCTCAAATTTTAGCTTTCTTTTGATTCTATTCACCACGTCTCTTTCTCCTTTCCCAATGTAAAGCCTATCCATCACGAGTGGATTTTTTTCTTTTTTAATGCTCACCTCAAGCAGAGTGAAAAATTTCTCCCCCAAGATCTGAGCCAAAGGCTCACGTTTGTGAATTGGTCTCTTATCGTCAACATGACCATATGGAAGAAAATCCAAGACATAAGCATAATCCTCAAATCTCTCCGTTTTTTCTAATCTCTCTTTTGCTTTCTCCATACTCTCCGCCCACTAAATAAAAATATCACAACGAATATTAATAATTTTCTCCTACTCTCGGAATTTGTTCACAACTTCAAGAATTTGCTCAATTTCCTCATTGCTCAATGTCCTTTCTTTCATGTAGATCGCTCTAACCTCATCCGCAACCTTTGGCATCAGATCCGCAATCTTTACCGCAAGCTCAAGCTTTCCAACTTGAGGAAGCTTTAAAAGCTCTTCAACAAGCTTTTTAGCTTTATCTGAGCTCAGCTTTGAAAAAGTCCTCAAATGCTTTAAAGCCCTTCTCGTTTCGAACAACAGATCCGCTTTTTCTTGTCTCCTTTTTGCAATTTCTTCCATGATCTCTTTGGCTTCTGCGATCGTGATATACTCAAAATTTTTAACCTCTTTAAACATCTCTAAAACCCCTACGCACTCTTTAAATGCTCAGGGCGAGAAATAAGCGTTTTCAGCTTACTACCATCTCTGATCTGGACTAAGAATGCCCTTCCCCTTCGACCAATAACGATACCACTTCTTCCTTGGTATCTTGGATGGGGCATCCCCTTTTGCGAAGCGGGCTCTATATCGATTAAAACTCTCTGCCCAACTTCAAAATCCTGTAAAAACTTTCTAAGTTTAATTCCTCTCTCTCTCACTCTCTTTTTCAACTTTCTGCCAGATTTAAATCTAAAGCCATGAGACTTCCAGCTCATTTAAACCCCCATCAATCCAATTGCTATTTGTATTTAACTTTTTCCTACTGAAGTTTGGACTTTTGGAGAGAGTTACCAATTAATCAACGATCTCCGTCTGCTTTAGAGCATCTTCAAAATCTTCCTTAGATGGATTTATAGCTTCAAGGATCGTAAACCTCTTTCTTCTAATCTTCTTCGCATAAATCAAAGCCTCGAGGATTTGTTCTTTGGTTAAACCAAGCTCTTCAGCCCTTGTAGGAGCTCCCACATTTCTAAGCGAATTCCTGATAAGCTCCCAATTCCCGTCGTTGTAAGTTTTTTCGTAGAAATACTCGAAGATTATTGTTCCAAGTCCAACTTGTTCGCCATGGGTTCCAGCGCCAAAGCCAAGGTAATCAAGAGCATGGCTAAACTTGTGCTCCGCACCGCTTGCGGGTCTACTACTACCAGCGATAGCAATAGCTACCCCGCTCATGATCAACCCTCTTAGCAGAGTTTCTATGTCGTTCTCGAGTTTAAAATCTGGTTCTATTGCTTTGTTAAGCATTAAATGGGCGGGCATGCTTGCAATTGCTACCGCAACCTCGTTGTAGCTCTCTCCAGTCAGATCCCTCGAGAGTCTCCAATCTTTCACAGCGGTTATGTTTGAGATCAGATCTCCAAAGCCTGAGTGGATTAACCTCTTTGGACAGCTTTTTATGATCTCGGTATCTGCAATAACCCCTATAGGAGGCTTTGTAGATATCGAAACTGGCTTTCCATTCTCTTTAAAACTTGCTACAGGTGAAGCTATGCCGTCGTGCGAAGCGGTTGTCGGAACACTTATAAATTCCGCATTCAACTCCGTTGCAACCACTTTTGAAACATCGAGAACTTTTCCCCCTCCAATTCCAACAACCGCATCGATGTCCCCATAACCTAAATTCATAACTATTTCTCTTGCTTCAAGAATGCTCGCTCTTTCAACAAAAAAAATCCCACTGAAAGGAATTTTCTCAACTTTTTTCGAAACGATCTCCTTTACTATTCTGTCTGTGAGCATCACCGCATTCTCAGAGCCCAATCTTTCAAGAAGTTTTCCAAGCTTGTTGATCGCATTTCTCTGAATGTATACATAAGTCGGGATTTTAACCTCCATCAGCTCACCCCAATTCTCTTAAGCAATAGATCTCCAGAAGAGGAGTAGAAACAATCAAAATTGCCAGGATAGCCAATACAGAAAGTAGGAAAAGCCATAACTGGAACCGGAGAATAAGCTGGATCTTTTATATAAACTGGTAAAAATTTATCTGAAATCTTGTCCATTACACCCTCTTCCGAGAAAAATTCTCTGAATTTCGCACAAGTTGGACAATTTGGAGAGCTGATAAATATGAAGAGCATTTTTCCCGTTTTATTCGACTCATTCAGTGCTTCTTCATAGGTTAACCATTTCGAGTCGTATTCTCCAGAGTCTTGAAATGCCAAAACCAAGATCCCGAGCACAGCTATGAGAATCAGAAAGTATATGGAACGCACAAAAACAGTCGCTTTGGAAAATATAAACATTATCTAACAATAAATGGGAATGAGAACAGAAGTCCTTGCTGGCTTGACAACTTTCATGACAATGGCCTATATAATTTTCGTGAATCCTGCAATTCTCAGCGATGCTATTGGCAAAGAAGCAATTCCAAGCCTTGTTACTGCCACAGCGTTAGCTGCAGGGATTACAACAATAATAATGGCGTTATACGCAAAGAAACCATTTGCATTAGCACCGGGAATGGGGCTTAATGCTTACTTCACCTACGGTGTTGTCATAGGAATGGGCTATTCTTGGCAAGTTGCATTAGCAGCGGTTTTCGTTGAAGGTCTCATATTCATATTACT
>JANXDV010000088.1 GCA_025058955.1 Archaeoglobaceae archaeon
AATTTGTTTCTAAAAAAAATTTAGACGTCAAAGCTCATGCTCTCAAGGCTTTCAAGTTCTGAAAGTATTTCTTCCATCTCCTTCAAATCTTTTTCAAGATCGCTGATCCCAAGGTCTTCTGTGCTTTCAGAAACTTTTGGAGTCTGAATTGGAGTCTTAGGTGTTTGAGCTGGAGTATTTGGAGTAATTGTGGTTTTAACTGGAGTCGTAGTTGTTTCTGGAGCTATATTTTTTCCCTTATCACTTTGCTCTGGAGCGGAACAACCTATGAACATTATTGTTAAGATTAAAAAAATTGGGAGCGGTCTCATTTCTCGCACCCGAATTCTATAGTAACGCTATCTTCAAAGCTTCCAGTCGTAAACTTATCGTTTACACACTCCTTATAAGCATAGCTTCCCTCTCCATCCATCACGAGCGTTCCATTGCCGTGTGCTATGATCTTGAATTTACCATCTCCCTCAACAGTCGCATTCCCTTTCACAACAATTGCAACAGCTGTGGCATTGGCATTGGTTACCGCACTTTCAGGATTCACTTCGATATTCCCAGTTCCCTTGATCAACGCATTGATCGTTCCGCTCAAAGTGAATGTGCCGTTAACCTTTGCATTCACGAGTCCATTGCTTGGCTTTGGTTTGTATTCTCTCGCAAGTTTTTTGGCTTCACTGAATGCTAAATCGATCTTTTTCTTTAATTCTCTTAAGTCCTTGAACACATCTTCACCATTTGCAAGCTTTTCTTTGATTCTCAGGAGCGTTGAATTTGCATCCTCGATTGCATTTCTCAGCTTTGTAGTGTCAAGACCATAGCTTTCAAATCGATCCGCGAGTTCTTCGAGCCTCTCGATCACTTTTTCCGTTTGTGTTATAGCATGTTCATACGCTACCAATCTCATCTCCTTGGACATGTTGATCCAGAGTTTTCCAGTTTCTTTCATCGCTTTCCTGAGATCCTCATAGTTATTTGCATTGGAGATCTGGCTTTTAATCTGTTCCATTTTAACTTCCATATTCCTCACTCTATCCTGAATTCTGAGCTTCTGTTCTTCTCCAAGGTTTGAGGTATTCACTTTTTCTTGCATTCTCTCCATCCATCTCTCGCATTTTTCGACCCAATTCATCATTCTCTCTTTGTTTTCTTTGAAGATTTTTTCTCTCCATTCCCCGTTATTTGAGTAATTCCAATTTTTTCCTTCTCCTCTCTCTGGCATCGCTCCCACCGCCGATGGTATCAAAAGTAGCAACGCCAGACCGATTATGAGCCAAGTTGCCTTCATCTTAATCACCAACAATAACTCAACCTCTTTAAATATAAGGAAACTTTTAGCTTCATAAAATAAATTGAAATTTAAAAGCTTCTTAAGCTTTATAAAACTTCATAAAGGTTTATTTTCTCCTTCGGAGAAATTAAATCATTTTTCCAACTGACATAAAAGTTTAAGAACCTTTAAACCCTCGTTTGTGATCATGTATTTACCCTGAGCTCCTTCTTGAGCAACATAGTTAGCTTTTATGAGATTTCTGAGATGGAATTGAAGGTGTCCACCTTTTATAGAAGTGATGCGCTCGATTTCGGCGTAGCTCTTTCTACCCTTAGCCAAAGCCTTGAGAATCTTTATTCTTAGTGGATTTGAGAGAGAAGAAAGTTTTTCAGCGACTTCTTCGTTTATCTCGGAGATACTAAAATCCCGCATTAGTTTTTTTCCAAGATCTATTTGCTTTTCGGCGATTGATCTTTCCAAAATTTTTTCCAGGTTTCCAAAGACCTCTAAAGCGTTTTTAAAACAGCTCTCATCTTTGCAAACCTCCTTATATTTTTCAACCGCTTCGATCTGTTTTCTGATCTCTCTTAGACCTTCTTCGACACCATCTCTCGCCATCACTTGCAAAATTTTGAAAGAGACTTTTTCTACCTTTCTTGTGCACAGATCTTTTAAGTTGCACTCCTTAGAGCATTCCGCTTGGAATTTATCAAGTCTTTCGCTTATCTCAGCTGTAACTGTGGACAAAAGTTCTCTCTCATTCATCTTTGTGCTTGTTGCCTCGAGAATCGCATTTAACTGCAGGATTGAGTCTTGAAGAATGCCAACAGTCTTGTAGATCTCATCGAGCTTTTTCGCTATCTCCTCGATCTTATACTCGAGCACACTTTTCATAAAATTCCACTGCTCTCTCACTATATAAAACTATAGTAAATGCGATAGATTTATATACAATCAAATCAATTTTTCTTCGGTGAAAAATATGCATCATTCACATCACTTGGAAATTTACGAAAAGCTGAGAGAGAAGCTTGACAAGGCGCCAGTTGGGTTTCCAAAGACTGTAAGCGGAGTAGAGAAGGAAATTCTGAGTGTTCTTTTTAGTGAAGAAGAAGCGAAAATAGCTGTGCACATGCCATTCATAACCTTTACAGCAGAACAGCTTGCTGAAAGAACTG
Organism: Archaeoglobaceae archaeon; assembly: GCA_025058955.1. Classification (GTDB taxonomy): domain Archaea; phylum Halobacteriota; class Archaeoglobi; order Archaeoglobales; family Archaeoglobaceae; genus WYZ-LMO2. The sequence continues at coordinate 2,443 of JANXDV010000088.1, forward strand.
GAAAAAGCTTGGAATATGTGGAAAAAATTCTTAACGAGATGGCTAAGAAAGGGACTGTCTGGAGAGGTGAAAGAAAAGGCAAAGTGGAGTATAGGCTTTTCCCGATCGTTGTTGGACTTGCGGAAATGCACTTCCTTCCTGGTCCGGGCAAGGATCCTTTGCAGGAGAAACTGGCACCTCTGTTTTACAGATATCATAAAGAGGGTTTCCTTGACGAGATTGGGGCAAGAGAACATTCGATTTTAAGAGCTCTTCCCGAAAGAGATACTATTTCTGAAAAAGCTGAGATCTTGCCCTTTGAAGATGCGGTTAAGCTTGTGAAGGAGCGAGATTTTCATGCAGTCGGCTATTGCGCTTGTAGAATCATGGCAAAGTTCCATGGCGAAGGATGTAGGCGATCGCTGGAGAATTGCCTTCACTTCGGCTCACTTGGGAAATACATGGTCGAGCATGGATATGCAAGGAAAATAACCGCAGAAGAGGCAATTGCAATTCTGAAGCAAGCAAACCTCGAAGGGCTTGTGCACTGCACAGAGAGAAGCCAAGGACCAATAAGCACGATCTGCAACTGCTGTAGCGACTGTTGTGTATTCTTCAAATCAATTTACGAAGCAAAGCATCCAAATGCAATTGCACATTCAAGCTATGTCGCAATCGCAGAGATCAGCAAATGCATAGCCTGTGGCATCTGCATGCTTCGCTGTCCAATGAAGGCGATTAAAGTTAAGGTGAACAGAGAGCCCGCAAAAGTTGAGGCTGAGAGATGCATTGGCTGTGGCGTTTGTGTTCCAACTTGCCCAGTAGATGCAATAGAGTTGGTTGAGAGAGAAGACAAGCCAGAAATTCCAGATCACAAAACTTACATCCAACAGCTTCTTGAAGACAGAGGAAAGGATTTCTCCGCTTTACTTTAAAATTTTTTATTCTAAATTAATAGCTTTCTAAAGCTTTAATAGCTTTCTAAAGCTCCTTTATCATTCTAACCCATTTTCCAATCTTCCCCGCTTCTCTAAATCCTTTAAGAACGTAAAAATTCTTTGCACCATCATTTGCCTCCCCAACCCATAGCTCTGCCAAATCTCGTCCTTTTTCGATTGCATAGCTCAAAGCTGAGCTTAGAAGCTTTGAAGCTACTCCCATTCTTCTATAGTTTGGCAATACAAATATTTCATGGATTTCACCAACTTTTTTTAGCTCAAAAAGGCTTATCCAGTTTGTGTCGCACGCGACAAAGCCAACAATTTTTCCATCGAGCTCTGCAGTCATGAATCCTTCAGCATCCCTTGCAAGAAGCCATTTGAAGTAGCCTTTGATGAGTCTTCTTCCTCTATACGCATAGATCTCCAAGCCACGATAGCTCTCTTCGTATGCTTTTACGAAGCTCTCAAGGTCTTCTTTACAAACCCTTCTTATCTCCACCAATGGAAAAGCTTTAATTTCTGCTTTTAAACCCTTTGAAGTGCTACTGAAAAAGCTTGTCGAGATGAATTCAGTCAGTGGAAATGAAAAGGAGATCAAGAGCTTTGTCAGAAACTTTCTCGAAGAGCATGGTTATGAAGTTTTTGAGCACGAGCTTTTTCTAATTGCAAATCCTAAGAGCGAAATGCTCGTAGCAACTCATCTGGACACTGTGAATATTAAAGCCGAATTTAGCAGTGATGGAATAAGAGCATATGGAACAGGTGTTGCGGATGCGAAAGCGAGTTTATGTGCAATGCTCGAAGTCGCTTCTCAAGGTGTTGATTTTGCTTTGGCATTTTTCTGTGATGAAGAAATTAATGGAAGCGGTTCAAAGGCTTTCGTTGAAAGCTTTAACTTGGGAAAATTTGCGATCGTAATGGAACCAACGAAGCTACGGATTGCAAACAAGCATCTTGGTTGTATAGAAGCGGA
>JANXDV010000089.1 GCA_025058955.1 Archaeoglobaceae archaeon
TAGCCTTTCAAGAGCTTCGAGCATTATCACCTTTGAAGGCTTTCCAACAACTACATCGGGCATTCTACCAGTCATCCAGTATAGAGCGCCAATTATAAGCCCAGTGCCAGGAGTTGGACCGTCTTCTGAAGGAAAGATCTTGTCTGGATTCGTTGCTATATATCTAATTCCTCTAAGGCAACAACGCAATGCCTTAGTGATCAAATCGTAGTCCAATTTTCTGTTAGAACCAACTACAAGATACTCCGCCTCTTTGTAATCCACAAGCTTCAGCCCGGCATTTATCAACTCCTCTTTCAACCCTTCTTCACCAGTTGTGAAAACCTTCGCTCCTACTTTTTCTTTTGCAATAAAATTTGCTGTCGCATGTGTCGCTGAAATTATGTCTTTTTCTGTTGCGGGAATTCCAAAAGATCTAAGCCTTTCGAGCAAGATCCTTCTACTCCTTGTAGAGTTGTTCGAAACAAAAACTACTCTTTTTCCAGCATCGAGAAGCTTTTTAACTCCCCTAACACCTTCTTCAATCGGTTCAACGCTTCTTCCGACAACTCCGTCTATGTCTACAATAAAACCTTCCTTCTTAAGCAAAGGATGCATTACATCAGTCCAAGCATCTTCAACTCGCTGGAAATTTTCTCAACCGCTTTTTGTGCGTCTTCAGGGCTTTTTCCACCAGTTACAACCATCTTTCCAGATCCAAATATCAGCACGACAACTCTTGGATCTGTAAGCCTATAAACAAGTCCAGGGAACTGCTCAGGTTCATATTCAACGTTTTCAAGCCCTAAACCAACAGCAATTGCGTTCAAATTCAGATCTGTGCCAAGATCTGCGGAAGCAACGATGTTTTGAACCTTAACATCTGGCTCATCGATGACAGAGATCCCTATGCCTTTAAGCATCTTTACAATCTGCTTAACCGCTCTTCTCGCATCCTCAACTGATTTTGAGCCTGTGCAGACGATCTTGCCACTTCTGAAAACAAGAGCTGCAGCTTTTGGCTCATTTGTTCTTAAAACAAGTCCTGGAAATTGCTTTGGCTTATATTCTGAGTCCTTAATCTCCTTTGCAATCTTCGTAAGATCTATGTTTTCCCCGATCTGCGTCGATGCGACGACATTTTCGATCTTAATCGTGTATGCCATAATAACCCCTACCCAGGTAGTATATAAAGTATATAAATGCTTCTACCGAGAGTGTTATAGTAGAACAAAATTTTTATACTTGATAATTAACTATCAAACATGAATGATGAACCCTTCGTCTTATTCACGAGCAAGAAGTTCTTAGACAAAGCTTCGAAAGTCTTTGGACTTGGCTTTCTAACAAGAAAACCCGCCTTAGAGATCTTTAAAAAACTTGGAATTCCAATAGTGGAACTGAATAGAGAGCAAGCTAAGAATGCAATTGAGAGAGTTGGAGAAACAAAGGGGATGAACATTTCAATGGCTCAACTTATAAAAGGATTGGCTTTAGCCTTCTTTCTACCCACTGGCGTATTTCTTGCAACATTAAAGAAGGTTCACTACCGCTCTGGATTTGAAACGACCGAATTCATTTTTGTCGAGCTTCTTGCTGAAATTCCGAGAGCTTTCAGAACAACGCTTTTTTACGATCTCTGGCTCATTGTGCCCAAGATTGAGAAAGGAGGAGAAAAGGCAAGAGAATTGATCAAAGGGATTGTTGAAAGAGTTGGTGAGAAACCTTTGAGCGAAGAGGACTGGGAAAATTTAAAGCCGATCAGGGATAAACTTTCTGGAAAATTGGAATTGAATGGGCTATATGAAAACCTTTGGAAGAAGTTTTGAAATTTAATTTTAGATCCCCCAAGAAAACTCTTTAGCAGTAACAAAAACTTTCAAACATGAATGAATTAGAAGTAAAAGCTGAGATCACAAAAAATAAACCTATTCGGGGTTTTATCTTCACTTGCTCAAATAAAACAGAAGCTGAGTGCTTTGAAAAACTTTTATTTGGGACAGATAGAGTTTATGGTCCAGTGGTTATTAGAATTAGAAAAGAAGATCTCCTTTTCTTGGTCAATACTGATAAAGACGTAATTTACGGTGTTTTTAGGGCAATCACAGATGGTGGTTTTAAAATCGTTCCAAATGCATGGAAGGGCAAATACCCTTACCAAGTGAAAGTTGAGATTTTAGGAGAGATTTTAGAATTAAAAGAGGCAAATGAATTGCTAAAAAGATTCGAAATAAAGAGAAATACGCCATTATTTGGTAAAAAGTTGTTGGATTTCTTGGATCTATTTATTCCCAAAACCACGTTGCTAAATATTGAAGAGGAAAATAAAAATAGCGAAACAATTCGTTTGATTTTAGAGGAAAAGAAGAAGATCAAAGAGAGGGGCAATGAAAGGGACATAGAAGAGGAAATACCACTCATCGAGAGCACAACTTTTTGGGATTTTCCAAAGCAAAGTTATGGTATAACACCTAAAGGGGATAATAAATATCCCGGCGTTACTCCCTCTCTCGTGATCTACAACATGGTATGGAGATACACAGATCCGGGAGATCTCGTTGTAGATCCAATGGCAGGAAGTGGGACAACTCTCGATGTGTGTAGGGAAGAAAAACGTCGTTGCATTTGCTACGACATTTCGCCTACGAGACCAGAGATCATACAAAATGATGCAAGGAAAATTCCATTGGAAGATGAGTCAGTAGATCTGATCTTCATCGATTCTCCATATGGAGACAACATCAGATACAACGATCACCCAGATTGCATAGGTAAGATCTCTGCGGAATCTGAGAAATTTTATGATGAATTGGAAAAAGTTATGAGAGAATGCTATAGAATTCTAAAGCCTGGAAAAGTGTTGGGCTGGCTCATTGGGGATCAATGGGTTAAAAATAAATTCACCCCTGTTGGATTCAAAGTTTACGAACGTCTTTGCAAGTATTTTGAGCCAGTGGACATAATTTGTGTAGCCCGACGAGGTCAAGCATCACACACAAATTTATGGCATAACAGAGCAAGAAGACTCAATTTTTATTTGCGCGGATTCAAGTATTTGATAATCGTAAAAAAACCGCTAAAAAATGAGAAGAAGAGACCAAGGGGAAAGATAGAATGGGCTTACTACGAAAGAAGGAAGAATTCGAACGATTCCTAAGGCTTTTAAATTCAAAAATTTTTCAAAAAATAAATAGGATCAACGAACCTTCCTTCTTAACAATCTCTCAACTTCTCTAAGATCTTCAAGCCTTTCAAAGTAGAGAGTTTTAACTCCAAAGATTCCTTTTTTGTTCAGCCTTATAACTAAATCGCCTTCATATACCTTGTAGCCATTAATATCGCTAAGCTTAGTCTTAAAAGGCTTGTAAACTATGCGATCTTCGTCGAAAAAGTAGTATCTTGGTTTTCCAAGGGCAATTATGGCATAGAGAAATATAAAAAGAGAAAAGATTGTTAGGAGCAACGCAACTCTGATCGCATTTTCTCCCATCAATATTCTGTAAATTCCATAGCCAAAAACGAAAATTATGAGAATTGAGATAAAATAGAGCCACTTTCTTCTTGCAATAGGATTCTTCACAGCTCTATAGCTCCAGATCATGTCCCGCTCCTCCAGTCGCTCAAATACCTTACCTGTTCCTCGGTGAGCGTGTCGATCTTGACACCCATAGTTTCAAGCTTAAGCCTTGCAACCTTTCTGTCAAGCTCTTCAGGTAACCTGTAAACCTTGTTTTCAAGTTTCTCCCAGTTCTCTGCGATGTATCTCACTGCGAGAGCCTGGTCTGAGAAGCTCATGTCCATAACTTCTATCGGATGCCCATCACCAGCAACGAGATTTACAAGTCTGCCTTCAGCAAGCACATAAACCTTCTTATCCCCGAGATCGTATTCCTTCACGTTCTTCCTCACTTCTCTAACATTCCTTGCAACTTTTTCAAGTGTGGTTACATCAACTTCTACGTTGAAGTGTCCAGCGTTTGCCAAAATGGCTCCATCTTTCATCTTCCTAATATGCTCAATTCTCACAACATCCCTGTTTCCAGTTGCTGTTATGAAGACATCGCCAATCTCACTTGCTGAATTCATATCCATCACAGTAAAGCCATCCATGAGTGCTTCGAGTGCTCTAATTTCATCTACTTCGGTAACAATAACGTTAGCTCCCATTCCTCTGCAACGCATTGCAATTCCACGACCACACCAGCCATAGCCTGCAACTACAACTTTTTTCCCAGCTAAGAGCATGTTCGTAGCTCTCATTATCCCATCAACAGTCGACTGTCCAGTGCCATAGCGATTGTCGAATAGAAACTTCGTTAAAGCATCGTTTACCGCAATAACTGGAAATTGC
>JANXDV010000008.1 GCA_025058955.1 Archaeoglobaceae archaeon
TACTTCTTTAGAATATAAGCGATTACTTGTGGGATGAACTTAGCGGGATACTTGTAGATGGCAAAAGTCGCAAAAGTTGTGCTCGGAATTTCAGGAACAGAGTTTCTAAAAAGAATATTCACTTTCTTTTCCTCCTCTTCTTGATTTAGCTTTGTTTGCTTGAATTGCACATCAAAAGACTTCTTCCAGATTTTTTAAATTTTTCTTAAGCTTGAAAATTAACTCAGTCCTTTAGCATGGCTTAGAATATGCTTCAAAGAGGATTTTACTATATCTAAACCGAGCAAAACAGCCTTTTTTGAGCCAGGAAGACAGAAAATAACCTTTCCATTAATTATTCCCGCAGTCGCTCTTGAAAGAATTGCGGAGTAGCCAATTTCTTTGAAGCTCTGCATTCTGAATATTTCTCCAAATCCCTCTATTTTCTTCTCAAAAAGATCTTCGAGAGCTTCAATTGTCAGATCTTTTGGATTAAGTCCTGTTCCTCCAGTAAGAATGCAAACATCCGCTATCTGTAAAGCTTCGAAAACCGCAGATCTGATCTGTAAAACATCGTCCGAGACTAAATAGTAGCTAACAACTTTATCCTTGAAAGCTTCAAAGATCTCTCTCCCAGACTCATCATCCGCAGGAATCTTTTCAACACCTTTCAATGCTCCATATTTATTGAATCTTGAGCTCGAAACGGTTATTATTGCAACCTTGTAATCCAAATCTTTTTCATGCACTAAAACCACCTTTCCAACGTGAACTGAGCGGGTTTTACTTTAAGCTTTTCCAAAGCCTTTTCAACTCTCTCATTGCTGAAATCATGCTCTTCGCATAGCATTTCGATAACTTTTTCTCTATTAGGCTCCTTAAACTCTAAATGGTATTCATCGCTGACCTTGGGATTTAGGAAAAATTCACGAATGGCTTCCAAATTCTCAATTTCAGCATTTAAAGCTTTTAAAGCTCTGAAAATGTCGCCATAAGTTTTTATATAATTGTAAGCTTTTTTTGCTCCAACTCCTTTAATTCCCTCGTTGTAATCTGTTCCACAAAGAATTGCTATGTCTACAAGTTGCTCTCTCGTTATTCCGAGTTTCTTTAGATTTTCCTCAAGGTTTATGATCTCGGGATTTATATCCACATAAACGTTCTTTCTCGGTAATTTTCTTTTTCCCGTTATCGCTAAATTTCTCGCCAACTTCGGGCTTCCAAAAAGCAAAGAATCGTAGTCTTGACTGCCTACAAGATCTGCATCTCCTTTTTTGACCATGTATGCCGCTTGAGCTTCGCCCTCGCATGGAGCCTGGACAAATGGGATTCCCATGAAATCAAGCAGTCTTTTTGAGCTCTCTACTATGAACTCATCCACTCTTGCAGAAGCTTGAGCATACTTCTTTGCATATTCTTCTCCACTCTCAACAGCAGAAACCCATTTCTCTTCAGCTTCAGCTCTTCTCTTCTTTCTTTCCTCAATCTCAGCTTTCTTAAAGTCTGGAGGCTCTCCATCAAAAACAAAGATCGGTCTTATTCCAATTTCGATCATGTTCGTAACTCTGTAGAGTATTCCAGAGAGGTGAGAAGTTATTCTACCTTGCGAATCCTTCAAAGGTGTCCCATCTGGCTGTCTTATGGTTGAGATGAACTGGTATAAGGTGTTGAAAGCATCTATCGCAATTTTCATGCCAGAAAGAGAGTTAAGTTCGACTTCTTCTTTTTCAAGTAGATCTCCAATGTCCGCTCCCATAATTTAAGTTGAATCCATAATTTAAAGCTTTTTAACTCCATAAGCTCTCAGCTTAAATACCGATCGATCTATTTTCTTGAATAAGGTGATAGCGTATGTTCTTCGATCCTCATGTCCATACAGAAGGACTTGGATTGTCGGAGCTGAGAAAAATGCGAGAAAGTGGAGTGACACATTTGTGCAGTCTTTACTTTTACCCCATAAAACCTTTGTTTCCGCAAACGCTAATAGATGGCTTTAGAAAGCTTAAAGAATTCGAAAGCTTTCGTTGTTCCTTAGTCGATCTTGATATGATCCCCGCAGTTGGGATCCATCCAAGATGCATTCCCCCTGATTACAAAACCGTGCTCGAGCATCTTGAAGCCAATGAGTGGACCGCTTTTGGCGAAATAGGGCTTGAAGTTGCAAGTAAAGAAGAGATAGAGGTTTTTAGCGGACATCTTATGATAGCAATGGAAAAAGATCTTCCATGTATCATTCATACTCCTGGTAGAAACAAGAGAGAAATAACCATGAAGACTCTTGAAATTCTAAGTAAACTGAATTTTCCTCCAGAAATAGCACTCATAGACCATGTTAATTTTGAAAATCTCGATTTAGTTGCTGATGGGGGCTACTGGGTAGGTTTGACTGTTCAGCAGGGAAAGCTTACAAGAGAAGAAGCTGTGAAGATCGTAGAAGAAATTGGGGAAGAAAAATGCATTCTTAATAGCGATGTCGGCTTTGGAGAAAATATTTTAACTACAGTTCCAGAGACTGCGAAAATGCTTGGAAAATCAGCGAAAAAGGTTTGTTTTGAGAATGCCAAGAAATTTTTGGGTGTGTAGCATGAGACCCACGCTTGATGAGTATTTCATGGAGATCGCCAAAGTTGTTGCAAAGAGGTCAACTTGTCTAAGGCAGAGAGTTGGGGCGGTTATTGTTAAGGATAAGAGAATTCTTGCCACTGGATACAATGGTGCCCCTTCGAATATGCCACATTGCGACGAAGTCGGATGCATGAGAGACAAGCTTGGCGTTCCAAGTGGTGAGAGACAGGAGCTTTGCAGAGGTGTGCATGCGGAGCAAAATGCAATTCTACAAGCAGCGAAGTTTGGAATAAGTGTAGAAAATGCAACTCTTTATTCAACACATTGCCCTTGTATAACATGTGCGAAGATTATAATAAATGCTGGAATAAAATGTGTCGTCTATGGCAAAGAATATGCGGATAAAAACGGTCTTAAATTGCTTGAAGAAGCGGGAGTGGAAGTTAGATATCTTCCATCTGAGTGATCACTTGCCTTTCCTCTCTCTTGACTTTGGTCTGAGCCCTCTGTATCCGCACTTTCTGCAAGTCTCCGCTTTTATCGGATTTCTTGCATTACATCGCATGCAGATCTTAACGTTAAACAGCCTTGCTTCAGCTTCGGGAAATCTTGCCATGAGTTGAATGCTACATCGGATATATAAATCCTTTCGAAATCAAAAATCAAGATCAGAAAAATTAAAAAGTGAGAGTGTATACAAATACAACAAGCCGCCGTGGCTCAGCTGGAAGAGCGGGTGACTTGTAATCACCAGGTCGCGGGTTCAAACCCCGCCGGCGGCTTTTAGTTTTCAATCTATACTTTCATCTTACTACAAAATTTTCTTCACTCTTCATTCTAAAAATTTCAATGAGAGTCTCTTAATTTTGTGCAAAATACTTTTTATGCAGAAATTGTGGAGATTCAGTGTGATCAAACCAAAATTAATGTTGAAATTCTTTGCTAAAAATGTGGCAAAAACTGGAAATCCGCTTGGAATCGAAAATGCAAGGATCAACAGATGGTGGAAAGAAGAGCAAATAAAAAGGAGAGGAGAATGGTTATTCTTTACAGGCATGCTTTACCAGCTTACACCCTACATTGAACCTCTCTTAAAATATATAGAAAGGCTTGAGAATTCAAAGTTTCAGGAGGTGCTAAGAATGGCAAATTTTTCGAGATCCTTATCCGCTTTTCTACTTAGCTCAATAACACCAAGGAAAAGCTTAGAAGAGACAAATAAAATTTTGTCGAATATATACTTTATTTTAAATAGTAGCATCGACGTCTTTTACATTCCTGAAATAGATACCTACAGTGGAATCCTCATGTATGAGTTTGGAGATCACGATAACTTTGCAATGCATGCAAGATCGGTAATCGAAAAGCTGGAGGAGCATGGGGTTAGAAGAATAGTCACTGTAGATCCGCATACTACATATGCTCTTAAAAATGTTTATCCGAAGTTTTTAGAGGTAAATTTTGAAGTTAAAAGTTATATAGAACTTTTAGATCCAAAAAAGCTCTCAAGGAGTGAAGAATACGTGATCCACGATCCATGTTACTATGGCAGGTATCTCCAGCTCTCGGAAGTGGTGAGAGAGAAATTGAAAAAAGCTGGGATAAATTACGAGGAAATTAGAAACAGTGGAAAGCTGACAAATTGCTGTGGAGGTCCAATTGAAGCTTTGGCTCCAAAGATCTCTAAGTCTATAGCGGAGATTAGAGTTAATGAGCTGGGAAGATCAAAAATAATAACGATGTGCCCTATATGCTTGGCAAACTTGAGGAGAGTTAAGTCAAATGCATTAGATCTCTCGGAGGTTTTGTTCGATGGTTCTTAAGTCTGAATTGTTTGAGCTAATTGGATCATTGAGGAATAACAATGTGGAGGTGATTATAACAAATAACGCAGAAAAGGAGATAGAAAAGTTCAAGATGGATGGTTTTAAGATTACAAGAGCTCTGAGTGCAGATAAAAGGACTGGCATTATTTTTATGGGTGGTTTTGAGAATAAAAAAATCTCAGCACTTGCAGAGCACCATGTGATAATTCTGAGTGAAAGAGATGTTAAGGAAGACGTGATTTCCGCTTATGAGCACGCTATTTCAAATTCAGAATGTGTTTTTGCATCAAGTGGACCATCTAAAACCGCGGATATCGAAGGAAAAACTGTTTTTGGAATGCATGGACCTCGTAAGGTTACTTTAGTGTTGGAGGTGAAGAATGAAGATCTATGAGGCATTGGAAAATAAGTCAATAAGAGACGGAATTCTTAGAACGGTTAGAAATTTAAGCTACCAAGTTGATAAAAATCTTCAAAAGCATCCCTATCTTGTAGAATATGCTGAAGAAGTGAGAAACGCGAAAAAAGAGATTATAGCGAATTTCGATTTTTGGATCGAAAAGGCAATGGGAATTTTGCAAAGTAAAGGCGTTGAGGTTTTTTATGCTAATGATGCAAATGAAGCAATAAAAGTTGTGAAAGAAATCGTTGGAAGCAAAAAGATCGTGGTAAAGGCAAAATCTATGGTCTCAGAGGAGATCGATCTTCGAAAATACCTTGAAAGAATGGGCAATGAGGTTTGGGAGACAGATCTGGGTGAACTCATCATCCAGTTGAAAAAAGAGAAGCCTATGCATAGTGTATTGCCAGCTTTACACTACTCAGAGGCACAAGTAGCGGAAATTTTGAAAAAAATTGGGATAAATGGGAGAAATGCTGAAGAATTAGCAGAAGGTGTAAGAGATTTCATGAGAAAAAAATTTATGAGTGCTAATGTTGGGATCTCTGGTTGTAATGCATTTTCTGTAGACTCAGGCAGAATTTTTCTTATAGAGAACGAGGGAAACATTCGTTTAGCAACTTCTTTGCCAAGAAAATACATTGCTTTAGTTGGTATTGAGAAGATCTTGCAAAACGATCGGTTAGCCTTAAAAAGTGTTCTCCTTCAATCCGCTTTTTTTGGAACTTTTCCACCCACATATATCAACATTAACGAGAAAATCGAACAGCAAGAAATGTTTGTAATTTTTTTAGACAATGGTAGGAAAAGCACAGAGTTCAAAGAGCAGTTACTATGCATTCGTTGTGGCAGATGCCAGCTGGAATGCCCGATATTCCAGAATTTTGGGAATATCTGGGGAGGTAGTGCTTATGGCGGTCCAATGGGCATAATATGGACCGCAATCACCGAGAAAAAATCGGAGCTATGTTTCCTTTCTACACTCTGCGGAAAGTGTAGAGAAATTTGTCCGATGAAAATAGACATACCTGAGATGATTAGAGAGCTAAGAAGATCAATTATAATGCGGAAATGAGAGAAAAGGATAATTTTGAATTTTGGTGGAAAAGATCAACTTTATATCTCTTTAAGCCCTTTAAATTTCGATGAAAATAGGTTGTTGTGGCTTTCCGATTTCAATGGAGGAATATTTTAAGAAATTTGAAGTAGTTGAGGTGCAAAAGACATTTTATAAGCCACCTTCTCGTGAAACTGTGGAAAAATGGAGATCGAAAGCTCCAGAAAGCTTTGAATTTACTGTCAAAGCTTGGCAAGTTATCACTCATCCTCCAACGAGTCCAACTTATCGAAAAGCTTCTCTTAAGCTCGAAGATGCGGGATTTTTTAAGCCGATTAGAGAAGTATTTGAAGCATGGGAGGTTACTAAGGAAATAGCAAAGGTTTTAAAAGCAAAATTCATTTTATTTCAAACTCCAAAGAGCTTCAAAGAGAGTGAGGAGAGCATTCGAAATATGAAGGAGTTTTTCAATTCGATCGAACGCGAATTCATTTTTGGTTGGGAGGCAAGAGGTTGGAGTGCTCAAATAGTCAAAAAAGTTTGTGAAGACCTCAATTTAATTCACGTCGTGGATCCATTTGAGTCTCAGCCAGTTTATGGAGATCTGAAGTATTTCAGAATTCACAAAAACCACACAGACGAGGAGATCTTCTCATTGCTTGGTAAAGCAAACTATGTGATGTTCAACAATCCTTTTATGCTACAACATGCGGAAAAATTGAAGAGAAGGAGGGATGAGATTGAGGGAAAAGATCTTAAAAGTGCTTAAAGGCTACGATCATGAAAAAATAAAAATTGCAACGCTTGGAAGTCATTCCGCTTTGAACATCTTAAGAGGGGCGAAGGACGAGGGTTTTGAAACGATCTGTATATGTAGAAAAGGCGAAAGTGCGGTTTACAGAAATTTTGGAGTTGCGAATAGGATCATAGAGGTGGAAAAATTTGAGGAACTGTTAAGAGATGACATTCAGGATTTTTTAAGAAGAGAAAATGCAATTCTAATTCCTCACGGCTCATTCAATGCATACATCGGCAAATTGGACGCCCTTGAAGTCCCAATTTTTGGAAATCGAAAGTTGATGGAGTATGAGACAAGCAGAGAGAAGCAGAGGGAGTGGTTAAAAAAAGCAAATGTTCGCATTCCAAAAGAGTTCAAGAGTTTTGAGGAGATCGATAGGCTCTGCATAGTGAAATACCAGGGTGCAAAAGGCGGTAGAGGGTATTTTCTCGTCTCTTCACCACAAGACTTTGTTAGAAAGGCGGAAAAGATGATAAAAAATGGTCTTGTAAGTAAAAAAGATTTAGAAAATGCTGAAATTCAAGAATACGTAATAGGAACCAACGTTTACTTTTCCTTTTTCTATTCTCCAGTTAACGATCGGATCGAACTGATCGCGATCGATCGGAGATACGAGCATATCGACAGTATAGGCAGAATTCCAGCTGAAGAACAGTTGAAATTGTCTATGGAGCCAACTTACACGATAATCGGAAACTTTCCCATTGTGATTCGAGAAAGTCTTTTGAGTCAGGCTTTTGAGACTGCTGAGAGGATCGTTGAGGTTTCGAAGGAGATCGCATACCCCGGAATGGTCGGAGCTTTTTGTATCGAAACGATCTTTAACGAAAAAGCGGAGTTAATAGTCTTCGAGATCTCCGCAAGGATCGTTGCGGGAACAAACGTTGGAATTCCAAGTTCGCCTTATTCCTATATATTGTTCGGGGAGAACATGTATATGGGTAGGAGAATTGCAAGAGAGATAAGAATTGCGAAAGAGAAGGGAATGCTTGAAGAACTAATTTATTAGGTGGTTTTATGAATGAGGAGGCTTTAGAGAAGACAATAAAAGCCGGAGAAATTCTCAAACAAGTTTTTAAGTTATTGGAGGATAAAGTTGTCGTCGGAGCCAAATTATTGGAAGTTGCAGAGTTTGCAGAGAACAAGATCCTCGAGCTCGGTGCAAAACCTGCGTTTCCTTGCAATATCTCTATTAACAGCGATGCTGCACACTTCACTCCAGCAAAAAACGATCAGAGGACTTTTAAAAAAGGAGATCTTGTTAAAATCGATCTCGGTGCGCACATCGATGGTTACATCGCAGACATGGCGGTTTCAATAGATCTTGGAGATCACTCTGAGCTGATAAAAGCAAGCAAGGAAGCGGTTTTCAATGCGATCGATGCGATCAAAGTTGGAGTAGACACAGCAAAGCTCGGAAAGATCATTGAAGAGACAATTAGAAGCTACGGATTTAAGCCTGTGGTGAATCTAACTGGACACGGATTAATGCCATACATAGCTCATGCACCGCCAAGTATTTACAACTACGCAACACAGCGAGGTGTTGAGCTTAAGGAAGGTATGGTCATAGCCATAGAGCCTTTTGCTACAAATGGAGTTGGAAGAGTTGCTGAAAGAGGAGAATGCGAGATCTACAGTCTTCTAAATCCTAAACCAGTTAGATTGAGAATGGTTCGTGAAATGCTGAATGAGATCAGTGAGAAATACAAAACCCTACCATTTGCGAAGAGATGGCTTAAAAAAGCTCCAGAGATCTTCATCTCAAAGCTTGTAAGAGAAGGTGTTTTAAGAGACTATCCCGTGCTCTCAGAAGTCTCGGGAGGTATTGTGAGTCAATGGGAGCACACCGTAATTGTAGAAAAAGACTCCGCAAGACTTGTTACGCTTTAGTTTTTGAAATATTTACCTCTTTTTAATTAATCTTTCAACACTGCAGACTTCTTTCCTTCAATGCTCAGCTCCTTGTCTTTTCTTTCGTCTATTCGAATGATCGTGTAAACTCTCTTTGCTCCCATCTCGAAGACAGCTTCTCTTGCTTTTTGAACTGCATAAAAGAGTTTTTCCGCATTTTCAGCTTCAACAACAGTGCTCATTGCTGTAACTTCTACTTTTAAACCAGCATTTTTCAGCTCTTCCACCGCTTTTTTGACAAATTTCGAAACACTTTCACCAACGCCTATGGGGATTATGCTGACATCCGCAACGAGCATGTTTTCAATTTTTGTTTTAGAGCTTATTAGAGTTTTGGGAAAAAATAAAGTTTCAAATGAGCGATTCTTTATAAATAAAACCTCTCCAAACACCTTTTCTGCTCACTATTACCCCAGAAGAAGCTCTTCCTTGGATCGGAATTTCCTCCAAATCCATTCTTATGCAGTATCCATCCTTGCTAATTAAAAAAAGCTCCCCCTTCTCGCAAAGCTCCGCTAAGACCAATTTTCCTGTTTTCTCGGTAACTTTATAACCTATCACTCCCTTAGCTCCACGATGGAGCTTTCTAAACTTCGAAATTTCGCACCTCTTTCCATATCCATTTTCAGTGATAAGCAAAATGTTGCTATCGTTTCCAGAAGTGATCCATGCAATCCGATCTTCTCCTCTTGGACGCATAGCTATAACTCCACGGGAGTTTCTTGAGTATACTGGGATCTCATCAGCATCAACCCTTAAAACATAACCCTCTTTCGTCACCATGAATACTTCTTTACCTTTAAGAGGTGTTGCAAACGCAATGCTTTCACTTGAAGCTCTTATCCCCGCTCTTTTGGCGTTTTCAAACTCTTTAAGTGGAACTCTCTTTATGTATGCATTCTCTGAAAGAATGAGGACTTCTCCTTCATCAAAAGACCTTACATTTATAGCGGAAACTATCCTTTCATCTTCAAGCCTGATCATCTTCTTTAAAGACACTCCATTAGCGGTTCTATCCATCTTTGGGATCTCCTCGAGATCGAGCCAAAATGCATTTCCTTTGTCTGTGAAGAGCAGAAGTTTCTCGTCGGATCTGCAGACATTGAAAAAAACAACTTCATCATCTTTCAACTGCACACCAATAACTCCAACTCCGCCCCTTTCCTGTTTTTTGAATGCATTAGGAGACATTCTCTTTGCAAAACCTTCTGAAGTAACTAATAAGAGTGTCTCCTCTGCGATTATAAGCTCTTTAACCTCTGAAACGATCTCTGTTCTCCTCGCATCCCCATATTTTTCCTTGATCTCATTTAGCTCAGAGATCAAGATCTCGTCCAGCTTCTTTGGTTCTGCAAGAATTGACTCGTATTCCATGATCTTTTTCTTCAAAGAAGAATACTCCTCGAGCAAAGACTGGACTTCAAGGCTCGTCAACTTTTGTAGCCTCGTCTGCAAAACCGCATCCGCCTGAACTTCAGAAATGCCATATTTTTCAATCAAAGATTTTTTAGCCTCTGAAGGGGACTTTGAGGACTTTATAATTGCTATTGCATTGTCTATGTCTTCTATAACCTTTTTTAGCCCCTCTACTATATGGAGCCTCTCGTTTGCTTTCTTCAACTCATAGGTTATTTTCCTTCTCAAGATCTCTCTTCGATGGTTAACAAATTCTGAGATCATCTCTATAAGACTCAAAACTCTCGGCTCTTTTCCGACGAGAGCTAATAGAGTGATTCCAAAAGTCGTTTCGAGATTTGTGCTCATATAGAGCTTTCGAAGAACATTTTCTGGATTTGAGTCTCCTTTGAGTTCAACAACAATTCTTATCCCTTCTCGATCTGATTCATCTCTTATCGTTCTAATTTCCTCCATTTCCTTCGCAAGTTCTGCGATGCTCTCTACGAGTCTTGATTTGTTAACCATGTAAGGTATCTCTCTAATGATGATCCGATCTTCTTCAATTTCCGCTTTTCCTCTGATGACAATTTTTCCCCTTCCAGTCCTGTATGCTTCAACGATCCCATCAATTCCAACGATTTGTCCACCAGTTGGAAAATCGGGACCCTTTATGAATTGCATTAGCTCTTCAAGCGTTGCCTGAGGATTCTTTATGTAATAGATCATTGCGGAGCATACTTCTGAAAGATTGTGTGGAGGAATGTTTGTTGCCATTCCCACCGCAATACCGCTTGAACCATTGACAAGCAAATTTGGAATTTTTGAAGGTAAGACAATAGGTTCTTGCAAAGTTGCATCGAAGTTTGGCACGAATTCGACTGTCTCTTTTTCTATATCTTCAAGCATCTCTTCCGCAATTTTGGAAAGTCTCGCTTCAGTGTATCTCATCGCTGCTGGCGAATCACCATCGATACTTCCGAAGTTACCTTGTCCTTCGATTAATGCATAACGCATTGTGAAATCTTGAGCAAGTCGAACGAGAGCATCGTAAACTGCTGCATCACCATGAGGATGAAACTTACCGAGAACTTCTCCAACTATTCTCGCACACTTTCTGAATTGCTTGTCACTCCTTAGTCCCATTTCAAACATTGCATACAAGATCCTTCTTTGCACAGGCTTCAAGCCATCTCTGACATCTGGCAAAGCTCTTCCAACAATTACGCTCATCGCATAATCTATATAGGAGCTCTTAAGCTCTTCCGCAATATCTCTCGTGAGTTCCACGTGATTATAACTCCCTTAGGTTATAAATTACTATCCAACTCAGTCTGAGCAAAAATTATAAAATTAGAATTGAATTTTTTTCATGCGGATCGTTCTCTCTCTTGGCGGTTCAGTTTTTGAAGGTGATGCAAATAGAATTAGGAATTATGCTAAAGTCCTCGATCAGATCTCAGAAGAGAACAAGCTTTTTGTAGTTGTTGGTGGTGGCAAACTTGCAAGAGAATTCATAAAGAAAGCAAGGGAGCTTGGAGCAAATGAAACTATGTGCGACTACTTGGGAATCGCAGTGACAAGGATTAATGCAATGCTTTTAGCCTTTGCAATGAAAAATTCTGCAAAAAGAATTCCAGAGACTTTCATAGAGGCTGAAGAGCTTAGCAAGAGCTATAAAGCGGTTGTAATGGGCGGAACTTTTCCGGGGCATACAACTGATGCAACTTCCGCACTGCTTGCGGAATTCGTGAATGCAGAGCTATTCCTGAATGCAACTTCTGTTGATGGGATCTATTCTGAAGATCCGAGAAGGAATCCGAATGCAAAAAAGTTTGATAAGATCACCTCCGCAGATCTCGTGAAGCTCGTTGCAAGCACTTCAATGGAGGCGGGAGCGAATGTTGTGATCGATCTGCTCTCTGCAAAAATAATAGAGAGGAGCAAGTTAAAGACGATCGTTTTCAAAGGAGAGCCAGAGAACATTATTAAGGTGCTTAAAGGAGAAAAAATTGGAACAGTTGTAGAGCCTTAAAAGATCCTGTCTGGATTTAAGATCCCATTTGGATCGAAGATCTTCTTTATTTCTTGCATTAATCTAAACTGCTCAGGATAGGATTCTCTTAGCTCCTCCCTTTTCAGCACCCCTATTCCATGTTCACCACTTATAACTCCACCAAGCTCTATTGCAAGCTTTAATAACTCTTTTCTGAACTTTTTGTAGCTTTTCTCCCAATCCTCGTATAGCAGTGGATGCTGGTGAAGATTTCCATCACCCAGATGTCCGTAGGTGATCAATTCAATCCCATAATTCTTGGCCAATTCTTCGCTTTTCTGCAAATACTCCGCAATCTCCCCTGGAGGAATGCAAACATCGAGAATCTCGATGACCTTATCCTTTAAGCCAAGATAAAGCTTTCCACGGAATTCAAGCAGATCTCTTTGCTCTTTTGGGCTTAAAATAAAAACGTCAATTGGATTAAACTTCAAGGCAATCTCAGCAACCTCTTCAGCTTCATCTTTTCGTTCAAAAATAGCCATTATATGAGCCTCTCCTTCTTTACTCACCCACTTTTTTCCGCTCACCTTCTCACCAATCTCAACCGCTCTTTTATCCATGAATTCAAGTGCCATTGGAACTGTGTGCAAGGAAGCTTCTATTGCGAAATTCAAAGCATCTTCTGTAGTGATGAATGGTATTGCAAGCATTGAAATGTCTTTTATTGGTGGCAAAAGTCTTATGATTGCCTTTGTAATCACTGCAAGTGTTCCTTCACTTCCAATTATCAAATGAAGGAGAGAGTAGCCAGAGGAATTTTTTAAAGTCTTTCCACCAAGCTTTATAATCTCTCCGTTTGGAAGCACCGCTTCAATTCCAAGAACGTAATTTCTCATCACTCCGAACTTTAAAGCTCTAACTCCTCCAGCATTCGTTGCAATCATCCCTCCTACTGTTGCATTTTCCGCTCCGGGACGTGGTGGAAAGCTCAGCCCATGCTTTTCAGCTGTTTTTGAAAGCTCCTCAAGCGTTACTCCACATTGACAAATCGCAACTTTGTTTTCTACGTCAATTTCAATTCCCCTCATTTTCTCCGTTGAGATCAGAATTCCTTTTCTTGTCGGCACCGCTCCACCGCTTAACCCAGTCCCTCCACCACGAATGAAAACAGGTATTCTTCTTTCATTTGCAAATTTAAGAATTTTTGAAACTTCCAAAGCATTTTCTGGTTTAACAACAACGAATTCCTCTGCTTTTGGTGCAACCGCTTTCGGAGTTTCGTCGAAGGCATAGCTATCAACCCGATAAACCTTACAGATCTCTTCAAGTCCTTCGAACATTTCGATCCCTCAGCTGGAATCTTCTAATATGCATGCAGTTTAGGCAAGTGATGATCACGGTGGATTTATTAATCCTAACTCGAAACCTCCCAGATTTGTAAGGGTAGAGGCATTTCTTACAAAAGTAAAGCTTTAGCTTTTTAGGAATCCTAACTCTATACTTCATCGCAATTTTCCTTGCAAGCTCAACATATCTCCGAGATAGCTCATAATCCACATTTTTAAACTTCTCCGCTCTTTCTATTAGGTAAACAATTCTCTCCTTTGCAATCTCTCTTTCTCTCTCCTTTTCTCTCTTAAGCACAGTAAGAATTACGACAAAGATAAATAACTTTACCGCAAAGAGTGAGCATGAAATTCAACGCAAGAAAGTTCAAAGAACTGGCAGAGAAGGACTTTGAAAAAGCTTGGCTGAGTGGAAAAGAGATCATAGCAACTCAAAATCCGAATAAGATTTACCCCAGAATAGGCTACTCATATGGCGAGGAGCATCCACTTTTTAAAACGATTGGAATGCTCAGAGAGGCTTATCTAAGAATGGGATTTAAAGAAGTTGTTAATCCCCTTATAGTTGAAGATGTTCATGTCAGAAAACAATTTGGAAAGGAAGCTTTAGCGGTTCTTGATCGCTGTTTTTATTTAGCCTCTCTTCCAAAGCCAAATGTTGGGATCTCTGCAGATAGAGTTGAAAAAATAAAGAAGATTACGGGAAAGGATTTTAATGAGGAGGAGTTGAGGAAGGTATTCCATACATACAAGAAGGGAAAGCTTGATGGTGATGATCTAAGCTATGAGGTTGCTAAAGTGCTTGTAGTTGATGATCTGACTGCGATAAAGATCATCGATGAAGTATTTCCGGAATTCAAAGAATTGAAGCCTGAGCCAAGCAAGCTAACGCTTAGAAGTCACATGACCACTGGCTGGTTTATAACCCTTAGTGAGATTGCAGACAAACTTCCTCTACCGATAAAGCTTTTCAGTGTTGACAGATGCTTTAGGAAAGAGCAAGGGGAGGATGCTACAAGGCTTTACAGCTACTTTTCAGCAAGCTGTGTCTTGGTTGATGAAGATGTGAGCGTTGATGATGGAAAAGCTGTAGCTGAAGCTTTACTTAGACAATTTGGATTTGAGAAGTTCAAATTTAAGCCAGATGAGAAGAGAAGCAAGTATTACATTCCTTCTACGCAGACAGAAGTTTACGCTTTTTATCCAAAGCTTGTAGGCTCAAAGACTAAGTATAGCGATGGTTGGGTTGAAATTGCCACCTTCGGCATTTACTCTCCAACCGCTCTCGCTGAATACGACATAGACTATCCAGTTATGAACCTCGGACTCGGTGTTGAAAGGCTTGCAATGATCCTATTTGGCTATGAAGATGTTAGAAAGCTCGTTTATCCGCAGTTCCATGGAGAAATAAAGTTGAGCGATCTGGAAATTGCGAGAGCTATAAAAATAAAAGAAGTGCCAACAAGTGCAATTGGCTTTGAAATAGCGAGAAAAATCGTTGAGACCGCGGAGAAAAATGCAAATGCAGAAAGCCCATGTAGTTTTCTCGCTTTTGAAGGCAATTTGCATGGTAGGAAGGTAAAGGTTTTCGTAGAAGAGGATGAGCCGAATTCGAAGCTCTGTGGACCAGCTTTTGCGAATGAGATTGTTGTTCACAACGGAAGTGTTTATGGCATTCCTGAAACTGAGGAATTCAAAAAGCTATTTGAGGAAGGAGTAAGATGTGGATTGAGATACATCGATTCCTTCTCACTTCTATGTGCAAGCAAAATAGAGGATTCCGCATTGAGAGGGAAAGAAAGCATTCTCGTGAGAGTTAGAAACGTTGAAGGACTCTCGAGTGTAAATTT
This sequence comes from Archaeoglobaceae archaeon, assembly GCA_025058955.1. Classification (GTDB taxonomy): domain Archaea; phylum Halobacteriota; class Archaeoglobi; order Archaeoglobales; family Archaeoglobaceae; genus WYZ-LMO2. The sequence goes on from JANXDV010000008.1 coordinate 15,131, forward strand.
GAGCATTCAGGATAATGTTAGAAACTACATTGTTTGGAAGGGTGGAAAAATAGACGTTAGAGGACCAATGTTTGTCAAAGTTCGTGCTTTATATGGGGATTAGTAGCCTGAGGTAGCCGATGAGCGGAATTCTAAACTTTGCAACACCTACGATCCATTCTTCTTGGACAGGCAAGATCCTTTCTGTTCCACTGGAAGAGCGAATGATCGCAAGTTGATCTGGAATTCTATTTGCGTCTCCTTGGGTTATGTATCCGCTGATCTCTGCGAGTTCGTCAGTAGGAGAGAGTTTGCCTTTATTAAGAACGGGAATATTCTCAGAAGCGTTAACATAAGTGATCGCTCTATGGATTATCGCCTTACCATGCCCATTTGGATAGTAAACGATCACATCTCCATAATCTCCAAAGCTCATATAACCGCTAATCCTTCCTTCTTCCCAAGTTGTAAGCCCAACTCTGCTTGGATGCATCAAGATTACCACGTCTCCCGGCATCAAGTTTGGTTCCATGCTTCCAGATTCGACCGCAACCATGAAAGGCCAGGAGCCTGTGAGAGCGATTCCACCCAATATTATGGCAACAACAATTGCCACTGTGGAGACCAAATCCTTTATGAACTCAATAACCTTAGCTTTTTCCATGAGTGTAGGGGGGCAGAGAGTAGTTAAAAATATCGATGCTGTTACTGTTGCCAAAAAATTTCTTGTTAGAGGTTATAACATAAGTCCAGAAGCTGCTAAGCTTATCTGCTCCTCTGAAGATCCTGAAGCGTTAATTGAAGAAGTTTGTAGGATTGCAAAAAACAAGTTTATAATTGGTGAAGAAGACGTCTTAATTGCGATTCAAGTGATGAAAAGAAGCAAATATATTAAAGAGGAAAAAAAAGAGACTCATTTTTTGCAGGTTAAAGCAGAACAGACAGTCAAGGTTTTAAAAGAAGTTAAAAGCTCGATTGTTGAAGGTAAAGTTGAAGACTTCGTGGCTTATTTCAACTCCAGACTTGAAAAGATCTCAAAAATACTTCGAAGCAGAGTTCAACCAACGCAGATCAAGAATCTGGGCAGATTTAGAGGTGAAAGTGTCAGCATCATCGGGATGGTGTCGAATGTTGTTGAAAGAAAAGAGTATTTCGTAATCGAGCTTGAAGATCAGACCGGGAGTATAAACTGCATTGCAGATGGAAAAAATGCTGAAGTTGCGAGAGAATTGCTTGGAGATGAAGTTATTGGAGTTACAGGAACTCTAAGGGGAAATTCTATCCTCGTTGATAGGATCATTTTTCCAGATGTCCCAGTCAATGGAGAAAGAAAGCAGATTGACTTTGGAATAGCCTTTATTTCTGACACACACTTCGGTAGCAAGGATTTTCTTGAGGAGAAGTGGAAGAAGTTCGTTGAATGGCTCAACTGCGAGAGCCCAGATGAAAAGCTGAATAAAATTGCGGAAAAAATAAGATACGTGATCTTGGCAGGAGATATTGTAGATGGAGTCGGAGTTTATCCAGAGCAAGAGAAAGAACTCGCCATTATCGATATATATCAGCAATACGAGTTTGCCGCGGAGCATTTGGATGGGATAAGAAAGGATCTGCAAATCGTAGTTGCTCCAGGAAACCATGATGCGGTTCGTCAAGCGGAGCCTCAGCCACCTTTACCAAAGGAATTTGAAAGCTTATTCCCAAAGAATGTTGTAAATGTTGGAAATCCCGTCTTTCTTGATCTGAATGGTCTCAAAGTTCTTGTATACCATGGAAGAAGCTTGGACGACATTGTGACAAAGATCCCAAGGTTAAGCTACGACGCACCGCATAAAGGGATGGAAGAACTTCTGAAAAGGCGCCATCTTTGCCCTTTGTATGGTAGTAGAAGTCCAATAGCTCCCGAAAAAGAAGATAACCTTGTAATTGAAGAAATACCCGATGTAATTCACAGCGGTCATGTTCACACCTTCGGAATCGGCTTCTATAGAGGCGTTTTCCTTGTCAATTCTTCAACATGGCAGTCGCAGACAGAATTTCAGAAGAAGGTGAATTTAAAGCCGATGCCTTGCAATGTTGCGGTATACATTGGAGACAAGATCGGAAAGCTTAGCTTTGACGGTGGTTGAATGGATCGTTACGTGGTTTTAAACTGGGATTATGCTGAGATGTTGTGTAGGAAGGTTGCAATGCAAATTCTCGAAGATTCCTTTAGACCTGAAAAAATTTTTGCTCCTGCTAAAGGAGGGTGGTTTGCATCGATGATCCTAAGCGACTATCTCGGTGTTGAAGCAATTAGCCTCGACTTGAAGCGAAAAGAGGGATTTTCTGCAAAAAGGGCTTTAATCGTCGATGATTTTATAAACACTGGCAAAACGATGAAGAAAATCATTGAAAGGGTTAAAGCTGAGGAGATCAAGACTTGTGCACTGTTAATGTTCCAAGCCTCAGAATTCGTCCCGGATTATCTTGGTGAGTATGTGCCAGAGGACGTTTGGGTGATCTTTCCCTGGAATCTCGTTGAAGATCTATCCGCACTAATACTGAGGGCACTTGAAAAGGGTGAGCAGGATTATTGGGGAATAAAAAATGCCATGTTCTCGGAATTCAAGCTTGATCCAATGAACCTTGAGATCGCTCAACCTTCAAGGTTGGAGGAGATCCTCTATATTTTGGAGAAGAAAAGACTTGTTGAAAAATTTGAGGAATCGGGTAAAATTTACTGGAGGTTGAGAAGATGATAGGCGTCATCGGTGGCACTCTTTTGCTTGAGAACGAATTTCTAAAAGAGCGCAAAGAAGTTGAGATAAAAACACCTTTTGGCTTAGCAGAGGCAGATCTGGGAAATTTAGATGGAATAGAAGTAGCGGTTATCCAAAGGCATGGCAGAAAGAAGAACAAACCCCCACACGTTATAAACCATCCCGCGAATTTTTACGCATTCAAATCGCTTGGAGTTAAGAAGGTGATCGGTCTTGGCTCTGCGGGTTGTCTTAGAGAAGACATAGAGATCCCAGCTTTGATAATTCCACACGACTACATAGACTTTTTCAGTTCTACAACAGTTTTTAATGACTCCTTGGTTTACATCACACCCGGATTCGATGAGTCGATTCGAAGAGCTCTTATAGAGAGCGCTAAGATTGTTTCTAATTTACCTGTGCTCGAAAAAGGTGTTTACTTTCAAACTCGTGGACCAAGGCTTGAGACGAAAGCGGAGATAGTAATGATAAAGAACTTCGCAGATTGCGTTGGAATGACCGCCGGTAGTGAGGCAACAGTTGCTAAGGAGCTTGGAATTAAATATGCGGTGATCTGCACAATGGACAACTATGCTCACGGAATTAGGGGGGAAGAAGTGAACTACGAAGTTATTATCAAGAGGGCAAAAGAGAACGCAAAGATCTGTCTTGAGGTTGTTAAAAGAGCAATTGAAGCCCTTTCAGAGAAAAGGGGAGATTGAGCTAATTTCGAGGGAGCAAAATTCTAACCAAATTTTGATTAATAAACTCGTGATATTTTATTCTAAAATTTTTGTTGAAATCTGGACAAAATTTTAAAGAATATTTAATCCTTTAGGTGTTTTTGGATAAAAATCGCAGAGTTTTTATATCCGATGTTAGACTTCATTCCATGAAAGTTCTTGTTGCAGAAGAGATCAGCGATGAAGCGGTGGAGCTGATGAGAAAAGAAGGTCTACAGGTAGATGTAAAAACTGGGCTGAAAAAGGAGGAGATATTGAATATAATCCCGAATTACGAGGCTTTGATCGTGAGGAGCCAGATCAAGGTGGATAAGGAGATCATAGAGAAGGCTAAAAACTTGAAGATCATCGGAAGAGCGGGAGTTGGTGTTGACAACATAGATCTTGAAACCGCAAGTCAGAAAGGGATCATCGTTGTGAACGCTCCAGGAGGAAACACGATCTCAACTGCTGAACACACTATTGCCTTGCTTTTAGCATTGGCAAGAAAGATCCCTCAGGCGCATTTGTCAATGAAGGATAAAAAATGGGATAGGAAGAAATTCACTGGAGTTGAGCTTCGTGGAAAAACGATTGGTGTTATTGGACTTGGAAGAGTAGGTTTTGAGGTTGCAAAAAGATGCAAAGCGCTTGAAATGAATGTTCTTGCATACGATCCATATATTCCTCCAGAAAGGGCACAACAAATCGGTGTGAAGCTTGTAGATCTTCAGACTCTATTAAAAGAGTCGGACATCATCACGCTACACATTCCGAAGACCAAAGAAACTGCGGGGCTAATAAAGAAGGAGCAAATCGACATGATGAAGAAAGGCGTGATGATCGTAAACACCGCAAGAGGAGGATTAATTGACGAAAACGCTCTTGTGGAAGGTCTAAAGAGTGGTAAAATCGCTGGAGTAGCTTTAGATGTTTACGAAAAGGAACCACCAGACTTTAGCAATCCTATATTCAGCTTTGAAAACGTGATCACCACGCCACACTTAGGAGCGTCGACTGAGGAAGCACAGCTCAGCGTAGGATTGATCGTTGCGGAGGACATAATAAACCTCGCAAAAGGCTTGCCCGTGAAGAATGCGGTGAACCTTCCATCGATAGAGCCAGCGGAATTTGAATTCATATATCCATACATGCTTCTTGCGGAGAAAATGGGTAAGATTGCAAGTGCCAGAATTGGAGGAGTGATTAGAAAGGTGAAGCTAACGTTTAGCGGTAAAATTGCGGAGAAAAATAAGGAGTTCGTGGTTAGAGCTTTGCTGAAGGGTATGCTTGAAAAGACGTTGGGAGCAGGGATAAATCTCATTTCAGCAAAGAAGATCGCAGAAGAGAGAGGAATAAAGGTTGAAACGAGTGCTATTGACAAAATAGAGAACTATGAGAGCCTTTTAGAAGTTGAAGTTGAGAGCGATGGAAAGAAGATCTACTTCGCCGGAACTTGCTTTGGAAAGGAGTTCAGACTGCTGAAGATCGATGTCTACCACGTTAATTTCATACCAAAGGGACATTACATAATCTCTCTGCATGAAGACAAGCCGGGAGTAATTGGAAGAGTTGGGACACTGTTTGGAAAGAACAAGATCAACATCGCGGGAATGATCGTTGGAAGAACAGGAGACAAGCCCGGAGGAGTTCAATTGATGCTTTTGCTCGTCGACGATCCACCAACTGAGGAAGTGCTGAAAGAGATGCTCAAGCTCGATGGGATCATAGACGCTACTTATGTTGAACTTTGATTTTTTAAACAATTTGATATTTTAGCACTCCTAAAAATTTTAAGCTTTTACAAAATTAATTGGCTTTAGTTGGTGATTAGAAGTGGATCAAATTTAAATCTTTGATCGTAAAATTTATGGGGCTAAGGAGGAGTTTCATGCTATGTCTAACGAGAAATGGATAGAGAGTTTGAGAACTCAAAGTAGAAGACTTAGAACACTCAAAAAAAGCCCTCTGATTGATCTTGTTCACGATCTACCTTGGGTGAGGATTAGAGACTTGGCGGATCAATTTTACTGTGAGCTTAAAGTTGATCTCGAGCTAAGGTTTGGCAAAAAGTATGCTCCAGAAATTAAAAAGGGATCTGAGGTTCATAAAAAGGTAGATTCCAGTCTAAAGAGGGTAAACTTGAGGAAGCTGATTGAGGACATAGTCTCTGGAAAATCTTTGTTTGCAAAATTTACTGTAGACTTTAAATTTGAAGATGTGCCCATTGTTGGAGAATTAGATCAAGCTTTTTTTCGAGAAGCAAAACCATTATATCTTTTAGAGCTGAAATCCACGAACTACAATTTAGACAGAATTTATACGGGAGAGAAGATCCAAGCTTTGCTTTATGGACTCGCTCTTGAAAGAATGGGTTTTGACTGTTCAAAGCTTTGTTTGGCAGTTGTTAAAGTCAGGAGAGACTTAGCAGAGGAGAAATACTCAAAGTTAGCCTCGAAGGTTGTTCAGGAACTGGATCTCGTTCGATCTCAAGAAAGCCGTGGAATTGGTAAAAAGAAGCTCGAAAGCGAATACATTCACTTTTGGGAATACAATGGTCTGGGAGAGCTCGAGGGGGAAATAAGAGAAAAGTTGAATTACTGGACTAAAATTAGAGATCCAAAACCAGTTCAAAATCCAAACAAATGCAAGTGGTGTGCATATAAAAGTTTTTGTATAAAATAAGATTAGAAATAATTTGACTAATCTTTTTTCGGTTTAAATCAATCCCAGAAACTCAAGAGCTTCCACGACACCATCGCCATTGTTCGATGGTGTGATAAGATCTGCGAGCTCTTTCAACCTTTCATCTGCATTAGCCACTGCAATCCTGAAACCAGCAACTTTAAACATCTCTATGTCATTTTCAGAGTCGCCAATGACCGCAAATTCTTTTACATCGATTCCCAAATGCTTCGCTATGAACTCCAAAGCCTTTCCCTTACTAACATTTATGTCCGCAATATGGTAAGCGAAACCAGAGTCGAGGAGTTTAACATCGAAACCTCTTAGAATTTCTCTCGCCTCCTTTAGATCAAAATTCCTTCGCATGCAAACTTCCGACTTTCGATATTCAAAGTCCAATAGCTCTA
>JANXDV010000090.1 GCA_025058955.1 Archaeoglobaceae archaeon
TGTAGCTATTTTGGAATGATCCTTAAAACCTTTGCCCTTTCACTTTGTATTGAGTAATTTCCAACAAATGCTGGGACTAAGCACGAATACCCTTTTTGCAGATCCGCAACCTCTTTCTCACTTCTAAGCACCGCATAACCTTCAAGACACAACAAAAGATTGAAGGTTCTTATTGAAAAGTCCAATTTTCCAGCAACTTCAACAACTTCCGCTGCGAAGAAATCGGTCTCAACTTTTCCTCTCTTTCCTTTTACTTCAAAATCTTCAATTTTATCCAATCTCACAGCTTTCTTCGCTTTTTCATCCGTAATTCTATAACATAGCTCTGAGTTCGTTGAGATCTCGATTATTTTCGCTTTTTCTGCGGAGTGAGGAACTCCAAGAGGAATTATGAATGTATCATATATTCCTGCATCGAATTTGTTCATTTTCTCGAAGATCTGCTTTTCATTGTTTAATAGTTCTTCAAATCTATCCGGAGTTAGATTCTCAGAGAAGCCGATATAAGCGGTTCCACCAAGCATGATCCAAGCCTTTTGCTTCTCCTTCTCAAGTTCACCAAAACTTTCAGCAACCTTCTCAGATGGGTGCACATGCAATTCGAGTCTTCCAGAAACATCCAAAATTTTCACGAGCAATGGAAAAGCGGTGTATTTATCGGCAAGTTCACCAAGAATCTCTCTTTTAGTTTCAATGATCAACTCTGTCAACTTTACAGTCTTCTTTTTCAGTAAAATCTGAGAAGGGTTAGAAGGATGAGCAGAAAATTCCCAAGATTCTCCAATGCCTTTTTTTCTAAATCCTTTAAGCATAGAGATCCATTCACCACCCCAAGGTCTCTCTAAAAGGTTCTCTGTTGCTTGAAATATGAAATTTGGAATTTCCATATGCTTAGTATTTGGTCAGGATATATACTTTGCAGTTGAAGATCATTTTGGTAAAAGAAATTGAGCAAGCTAATAAGGAGTTGCAAGGCTCTCGTAGTCCTTGTAAACTTGCTCGTCTATGATCATTTCACCCTCAACAAGTGGTCTTGGATCCTTAACCGCTTCTATCCTAAATAGACTGGAAGTATACCAGTCGTAGTCAGTTTTAACACCTAATTTCTTGAAAATTGGAAGTTTTTCCTCAAATTGCGAATAGCTTTTTTCACTTGCGGGATAAACGTTGAACCTCCTTTTTATATCAGTGATCACAAAACCCATTTCGAGGATCATTCTCTCGATCTCAAACCACTTATTCCTCGAAGCCTCAAGAGTCGTTAAACCAAAGTAAGCGGAGCTACCAATGCCTCTAAGCGTCGAAACTCCTCTTGAGAGGAATAGCTTTATTCCTGGTATAGTTTCCACAGGATCCGTGACAAAAACATCGAATTTCTTTCTGAAATCCTCTGGAAAGGCTTTTTGAACATCGTAAACATGAGCTTCTACTCTCAAGCCATATTCATTGGCGGTAGAGTTTATGAAATTCACGAGCCTTTCATCTATGTCCACGACAACCACTTTCTTTGGTAAACCTGTAAGGGAGACTGCAAGGCTGAAGAGATCGTCATCGCCAACGACGAATATGCTACCATAGATGTCGCCTCTTTCATGGATGAATTCGATTCTCCTTATAACTCCTTCCTCGCTTATAAAACCCTGATCAAATTTCTCTACCGCTGGTGGGCGATTTTTACAGATCTCGGAGTATTTATTAAAAACTTCTCGAAAAAAGGGAGCGATCTTATATCCAGTTCCATCGCAAGCCTTACAAATAGCATCAGGTTTCAGAAAATTCTTTGCAACAACTCTTCCCTTTTCAGTAAGCGCTACTTTGCCACCAACAACTTTCAAAAGCCCTTTAGTTTGAAGTTTCTCAAAAAGATCAAAAAACTCAGGTAAAGAGGCGTCTTGCTCATCTATAAGCTGATAAACACTTATTTCGCCCTTCAAAAGGCTTTGCAATATTTGAATTTCAATCCTTTCCATTTTCTAACCCCGGTCCAATATGTAGTGTCTATACGATTTTGGTTTAAACCTTTCTATGAAGAGTTTAAAAGCTTTCTCAGCCTTTGTTGGATCCCCACATGTGAAAACATCAAGGTTAACAAGCCCGTATTCAGGCCAAGTGTGGATAGAAACGTGGCTTTCAGAGATCAAAACAATTCCAGTAACACCATGGGGATTAAACTGCTTATAAACGCTTCCGACTTTGTTCAACCCTACCTCATCCACCACCCCCTCCACAATGCGTCGCACATTTTCCTCTTTCGAGATAAGCTCTGGACTCACCCCGTAAAGCTCTGCGATGATATGCCTGCCTACTATCATACTCATCACCCTCCATCGAGCTCACCCCCTCTTTAATCCGATTTTTAAGAGATATTATAGCTTATTTGCCAATTTTGGCTTTTTTCCTAATTTCCTCTTCGATTTTCACAATTCCAGTTAAGAAAAACTTAACTTCACTTGATTTTTAAATTTTTCGCTAAATTAAAAGTGAGCTCTAATCTCTGAACTTTTGCAATGCGCTTCAGTTAATGTTGGGCTCAGATATTTCTAATGCATTTTTATAACTTTTGGTAAAATCCACGAATTAAGCTTCTTTTTCTGCTCAGAAGCGAAAAAATTAGTATTTCTCGTTTGGATAATTTCAATAACTCCTTGCAGAAACGGCCAAAAAGCCTTTATCGCCACAAACAATGCATTTCCCTTCTGCAGAATGATCAATAAAATCGGGTATCTCTTCAAGCCAGCCAAGAAGTTTTCCTCCAAAATTTTCAATCTCTTCTCCGCAATTCTTACTCTTACAGAGATGCATGATCACGACGAAATTCTTAACGTTCTCTGAAAGCTCTGAAATCTCTTTAACAAATTTTATTTTTGCCAAAATAGCTTCAACAGCCTTTTTTCTCAGTCTATCTCTCATCTCATCTCCCCATAGCTTGATCTTCTTCTCATCAATCTCCTCAATTGGAATGCTGAATTTTTTCCTTTCATCTCTGAAAGAAACAATAACCTCTCTTCTTTCCGCCTCTTTAGGGCCTATTTCAAATCGCAAAGGCACACCCTTTAGCTCCCACTTGTAGTATTTCGCTCCAGGTCTATCTTCACCTGTGTCAAACACGACTCTAAAACCTTTGAGCTTCTCAATTAGCTCCTTAGCGAATTCAAGCACTCTCTCTTCTTTACCCTTATAAAGAATAGGAATTACTACGATTTGAATTGGAGCAACTTCAAATGGCAAAACTAAGCCAAGATCGTCGCCATGAATGCTGATCAGCGAAGCTATGCACCTCTCAGAGATCCCATAGCATGTTTGATGGACAAAGTAATGATTACCATCTAAAGCCTCGTATTTAATTTCGAAAGTCCTTGCAAAGTTTTCACCAAGGTGATGAACGGTGCCAATTTGCAAGCTTCTGCCATCTGGCATTATTGTATCGAAAGCAATCGTGTAAACCGCTCCTGGGAACTTGTCCCAATCAGGCCTTCTGATTACCATGTAGGGAATTGCGAGAAAATCGTAGAATTCTTTGTAGTATCCTATAGCCTTTCTAACCTGTTCTTCTGCCTCTTCATAATTCCTATGAGCAGTATGGGCTTCTTTAAAGGAAGTGATCTCCCTGAGCCTTATAAGAGGTCTCGTGTGCTTAGTTTCATATCTGAAAGTGTTGACGATCTGGTAAACTCTAAGTGGAAGATCGCTATGAGTTCTGATCCAAACCTTGAACATCGGATACATAGCGGTTTCGCTTGTTGGACGTAAAGCAAGCTTAACTTCGAGTGGTGAAAGTCCTCCGTGGGTGATCCAGTAAACTTCATCTTCAAAACCCCTTATATGTTCGCTCTCCTTTCCAAGCTCAGTTTCAGGAATCAAGGCTGGAAAGTAGACTTCGTGATGCTCTCTATCCATGATCTCTCGAAGCTTTGAGTAAACGAGCTGTCTTAACTTGAAGCCAAATGGAAACCAGACATAAAGCCCTTTAACGGGATATCTAACATCCATGATCTCCGCGTTCTGTATGATCTCGTGGAACCACTCTGAGAAATTCTCCTTGCTCGGCAAACTCATCGGGTTAAGTTTGTTTGCGTTATTTATTTTTTATCTAATTTTTTCAGCAAAAGTTTAAAAATTTACACAGTATTCCCTCATATGCAAAGAAGGAGATTAAGAAAGAAAGAGGCTAAAGAGATAACTAAGGAAGTTTGTGAAAGAGCGGGAGTTATTGTTGAAGGTGAAATGGACGTTCTTGACTTTGGAAATGTTAAGATCATTCTCGTTGATAAAGAGCCAATACTTATAGAGTATGAAGGAAAGCACTACGTATCTGTTTATGGAGCTA
>JANXDV010000091.1 GCA_025058955.1 Archaeoglobaceae archaeon
TATGCTCCAAGTAGCTTAAAATTTGAGATCGCAAGTGGAAAAGTTGATTTAAGCGAAGAGGAAAAGAGATTCATAGAGAAGTATTCTGAAAAGCTGAAAGAAACGATGAGTGCTGAGGAAATTCATACGCTCGTTTACGATGTTGCAAGAGAGCTTGGAATAGATGCAAGTAAAGCTTTCAAGGCAATCTACAAGATCCTCGTTGGAAAAGAGCAGGGACCAAGAATTGGCTACTTTATAAAATCTCTCGGCGTTGAGTGGGTGAAGAAAAGGTTCCATGAAGCGTATTGAAGCGGGAAGCTATTACAGCTATTTGCCAGAAGGTTGCAAGCTCTGCAGACGTGGAGCAAAACTCGTCCTATTTCTAACTGGGCTCTGCAAAAACTCCTGCTTTTATTGTCCAATTTCAAATGAAAGAAAAGGAAAGGATGTGGTATTTGCAAATGAAAGAGAGATCAAGAACTTTGAAGACTTCTTAGCCGAAGTTGAGCTCATGAGTGCAGAAGGTGTAGCAATCACTGGAGGAGAGCCTCTGTTGAAGCTTGAAAGACTTTTGGAATTCATCAGAATTTCCAAAAAGCTTGATTTACACATTCATCTCTACACATCCATTCCAGCAAAAGAAGGATTGCTAAGAAAGCTAAAGATAGACGAGATCAGATTTCATCCGCCAGAATTGAAGAGTGCGGAGCTATACGAAGAGTCGATAAGAATTGCAAAGAAGCTTGGCATCGATGCGGGTTTTGAGATCCCTGCAATAAGATATGAACAAAAGATCGTCGAAATTGTTAATGAAAACGATGCATTTTTGAATCTAAACCAACTTGAGGCGAGCGAGACGAATTGGAGGATGCTTGAAGAGCGAGGTTTTGAGATCACGGATTACTACGTTGAAAGTTCAGAAGTTGTTAAAATGTTTGAAAAAGCCAATAAATTCCACTACTGCAGTGCAAGATTCAAAGATCAAGCTCAGTTCCGTAGAAGGCTAATAAGGATGGCTATGAATCATCCAGACTTCTACCTCGTTACTCGAGATGGAACTCTTATGTGCTGTAGAATTGAAGGAGAATTAGAGAAGGCTAAGAGAATTCTCAGAGATTTTGGCTTTGATTTTTCAGTTTTTGAGGACTGCATAGAAACTTCTATAGAGGTTGCGGAAAATGAAAAAATTAGAGAAGCTTTAATATCTGAGGGTTGTAGCCTTTACTTGGTGGAGAGATATCCCACTGTGAAAAGGACTCTGCTTGAAGTCTCACGGGTTTAGTATGAAAGAAGTTGCTGAAAGAATAAAGGCTTATTTGGAGAAGGATAAAACTGGGATAAGAAGGGAGTTGCTTTTGATCTTACTTGAAGGTGGAAAATACACAACATCAGAAATTTACGAGATCTTGAAAGGCAAAGGTTATGGAGTTAACCAAAAAGGCGTTTCCGCAATGATCGGGATAATTGGTTCCCGAATTGGAATAATAAAGAGTGAAGCGGGAGATAAAAAAAGATATTATCTGAAAAAAGAATATCTTCAATTGGTGAGGGAGATCGTTGAAGCTGATCTATAAGCTATACGAGAATAGATTGCTTAGAACTGTATCAAAAGGAGAGATTCCAAAGCACATAGCGATCATAATGGATGGAAATAGAAGATTTGCAAGAAAAAAGGGGTTAGCTGAATTTATGGGTCATGAATTTGGATCAAAGAAGGCTGAAGAAGTTCTTGAGTGGTGCTGGGAGCTCGGAGTGAAGATGCTAACACTTTATGCATTCTCCACCGAGAACTTCAAGAGAAGTGAAATTGAGAGGAAAAACATATTTCAAATATTTGAGAGGGAGCTGAATAGATTGCTTAACGATAAAAAGACTTATGAGAGAGGTGTTAAGGTAAAAATAGTTGGTAGGAAGGAACTTTTGCCCGAAAAAATCCAGAAATTGATCTTAGAAGTCGAAAAGGCTACTGAAAGGCATGATAAATGTTATCTGAACGTTGCGGTTGCCTATGGAGGGAGACAAGAGTTAATAGATGCAACAAAAAAGATCGTTGAAAGGGTTCGGAGAGGGGAGCTGATGCCCGAAGAGATCGATGAGAGGATCGTGAACGAAAGTTTATACAACAACCATGAGCTTTACTCAAAGGTGGACATAGTCATAAGGAGTGGTGGAGAGCAAAGGCTTTCGAATTTCCTCCCTTGGCAGACTGCAAACAGTGTTGCTTACTTCTGCGATATATATTGGCCTGAATTCAGAAAGATAGATCTTCTTAGGGCAATAAGGGAGTGGCAGAGGAGGAAAGCATGTCAAAGAAGCTGATGTATGAGTTTAAGAGAAAAATAGAGGAGCTTGATAGTTATCGTGGAAAGGGGACTGAGCTTATAACGCTCTATATTCCTCCTGATAAGAACATTGCGGACATAGCAAATCAACTTAGGGAAGAGCTAAGTCAAGCTTCGAACATAAAGTCGAAGCAGACGAGAACGAATGTTATCACTGGACTTGAAGCAATTTTGAATAGATTGAAGCTTTATAGAAAGCCCCCAGAACATGGGATGGTAATATTCAGTGGTCTTGTTACGATCAATGGAAAAGAGAAGCACATAACAGAAATTCTTGAACCACCAGAGCCTGTGCCTTTGTATAAGTATCACTGCGATGCCAAATTCTACTTGGAACCACTAAAAGACATGCTTAGGGAGAAAAAGCTCTACGGTTTAATAGTGCTTGATAGAAGAGAAGCCACGATTGGACTGCTAAAGGGTAGAAGAATTGAAGTTCTCGATTACGACACATCAATGGTTCCGGGGAAGCATAGACAAGGTGGGCAAAGTAGTGTTCGTTTTGAAAGGCTAAGAGAGATCGCAATTCACGAATTCTATAAAAAAGTTGGAGACATGGCAAGCAACGCCTTCTTACCACACAAGGATAAACTCGTAGGCATTCTCATCGGCGGTCCTTCGCCAACGAAAGATGAGTTCTACCAAGGCGAGTATTTGCACCATGAGCTTCAGAGAAAAGTGCTCGGGTTGTTCGATGTAGGCTACACGAGCGAGAGTGGGCTTTACGAGCTTGTGGACAAGGCAAAAGATGTTCTTTCTGAAGTCGATCTTGTGAGAGAGAAGAATTTGATGAGTCGTTTCCTATATGAGATCTCAAGAGATGGGCTTGCAGTTTATGGAGAAGAGGAAATTAGAAGGTATTTAGAGCTTGGAGCAGTGGACATTCTGCTTATTTCAGAAGATTTAAGGCTTGAAAGAGTTCGCTACCGATGTGGCACCTGTGGGGGAGAGAAAGTTGTTACGCTCAAGGACAAAGCGGTTTCGAAGCAGATCTGTGAGAAAGATGGGGTTGAGATGGAAGAAGTTGAGAGGATTGACGTTGTTTTAGAGCTTTCTGAGATCGCTGAAAGAATGAATACGAAGGTTGAGTTTTTATCTACAGAGACAGAGGAAGGAGAAGTTCTACTGAAAGCATTTGGAGGAATAGCAGGGATTTTGAGGTATAAGCCAAAGTAACCTTCAGTAGGGAAAAGATTACGAAAAGTATGCTATGATGTTAAATGCGGATTGTAACCAAAATTTTATTTAATCTGCAGTTGTTTAAAAAACATGGTTTCAATAGAAGACGTTTATCACGTTGCAAGACTCGCAAAGCTTCTGATCACTGAAAAAGAGGCTGAAAAATTCCAAAAGGAGTTTGAGGAAATTCTGAAATATTTTGATATTCTCGATGAAGTGAAAGAAGATGTTAAGCCAACTTTTCATGTCCTCGAAATAAGAAACGTTTTCAGAGAAGATGAAGCCAGAGAAGGGCTCGATCAGGAGACCGCTTTAAAGAATGCCCCGAGAAGAGAAGAAGGTTACTTCATTGGTCCAAAGGTGGTTGAGTGAGAGTTGCTGAATGGCGAGAATTTGTTGAAGAGAAGGGATGCGTTGAAGCGATCTATGAAGTGCTTGAAAGAATCGAAAAGAGTAAGCTCAATGCATACATTACGGTTTGCAAAGAAGAAAGCCTAAGGAAAGCAGAGGAATTTGACAAAGGCTTGTTAAAAGGAAAGCTCGCAGGTGTGCCTGTTGCTGTGAAGGACAACATAACAACGAAGGGAATAAGAACGACCTGCGCTTCAAGAATGCTGTCCAATTACATCCCAGTTTTCGATGCGCATGTTGTTGAAAAGCTCAAGGCTGAAGGGGCGAT
>JANXDV010000092.1 GCA_025058955.1 Archaeoglobaceae archaeon
ACGCTCTTCCGATCAGATAGAAAAAGGGTTTATTTTAACGAAAAATTCTGCATCTATTGCGGAGCTTGTGAAAACGCTTGCCCTTACGATCTGATCTTGGTGGAGAGAAAGAATTACTTCACGAAGGAGATGCTCTTTAACGCTCCTTGGCGGAATGCTTGGGAAGATGCGGTTGATCGAATTGTGAGAAAGGAAAGGGTTAAGGAACCATTAAAGATCTCTGCGTTTGGAACGGAAGATATGAAGATGGAAGAAAAAATTGAAATTGGTGAAAAGCCCACATTGAAAGGTGTGGAAAAGCTTGTAAGTATTGAAGAGCTACTTAGAAAAGTTAGATATAGAAAAGCTCTCGAAACAGGAGATCTTGATGTGTTTATGAGAGGTGTTGAACGTGCACGTGGAGAGGATAAGAGGAGTGGAGAGCAAGAGACTTGAAGGGAAGAAGATCGTTCTCGGCGTAACTGGGAGTATTGCTGCGGTAGAGTGTGTTAAACTTGCAAGAGAACTCGCGAGAAGGGGTGCGGAAGTATTTGCTGTGATGAGCGAATCCGCACAGAAGATCATACATCCCTATGCTCTCGAATTTGCAACTGGAAACAAAGTCGTTACAGAGATCACTGGAATGATCGAGCACGTTAATTATTTGGGCTCAGATGGTTTTGCGGATCTCTATCTTATAGCTCCCGCAACCGCGAATACAATATCAAAAATTGCAAATGGCATCGATGATACTCCCGTTACGACATTTGCAACAACCGCCTTAGGAGCAAGAAGACCAGTTTTAATAGCTCCAGCGATGCATGCGGTGATGATTGAGAATCCAGCGGTAAAAGAAAACATTGAGAAACTTAAGAAAATGGGCGTAGAATTTATTGAGCCGAGGTTTGCAGAAGGAAAGGCCAAGTTCCCTGAGATAGAAAAGATCTGTTTGCATGTTGAGAGAAAGCTTTATCCTAAAGAATTTGCCGGTAAAAAAGTTCTTGTTACCGCTGGACCCACTTATGAGCAAATCGATCCAGTTAGATTCATAAGCAACAGAAGTTCTGGGTTGATGGGAAAGGAGATAGCTTTGGAACTTTGGCGAAGAGGTGCGGAAGTTATACTGGTTTCTTCAAAGAAATTTGAAATAGATCTGCCTGATTTTAAAGAAATTCACGTTCACTCTGTTAGAGACATGCTGAACGCTGTTATGGCGGAGATTAAAGATTGTTCACTCTTCGTCTCTTCCGCAGCTCCAGCGGACTTCATTGTGGATATGCAAGAGAAAAAGATCAAAACCGCTCCAGAGTTAATTCTCAGGCTTAAAGAGGCGCCAAAGATCATAAGAGAGGTTAGAAAAGTCTATTCTGGAGACATAATAGGCTTCAAAGCTGAAACTGGAGTTAGCGATGAGAATCTGATAGGAATAGCGAGAGAAAAGCTCAATACAGATAACCTCGTTATGATCGTTGCAAACGACGTTCTTGAGAGAGGCATGGGAACTGAAGAGACAAGAGTTGTGGTGATAACGAAAAAGAGAACCGAGTGGTTAGAGGGAAGGAAGACCATTGTAGCTCAAAAAATAGTCGAAGCATACATTGAAGACTGCCTATGATCTTTTGCCCAGCAGCGATAAGCTGTATCTTCAGCCCAAAGATCGAAAAGGATCCGCTGAGCTCTGGAAGCATGGGAGTAGGTTTTACGATAGATAAAGGCGTGGTTGCAAAACCCTCTATAGGAGTTATTTTCAACGGAAAGAAGATCGAGTTTCCAACTGTCGAATTCGTGCTGAGAGAGAATAAAATGGATGGCGTGGAGCTCATCACAGATCTACCACTTGGCTGTGGATTCGGATTAAGCGGGGCTTCCGCTTTAGCAACCGCTTTTCTTTGCGAAAAGCCAGCGATAGAGCTTTATGATCTTGCACACGTTGCAGAAGTTGTAAATCTAACGGGACTTGGGACTGTTGCGACACAGGCATTTTCTGGGCTTGTTATTCGTAAATCCGCTTCTTGTCCGTCAAAAATAGTAGTTGAAAGATATGCTTGGGATTACGAGCTTGATTTCATATCCTTGGGGAGCATATCCACGAGAGAAGTGCTGACATCAAGAAAGGATCTCAGCGAGATTGGAAAGAAGTGGTTGAAAGAGTTCATGAAGAGGATCACATTGGAAAATCTCTTCAAATGTTCAAAGGCATTTGCTGAGGAAACTGGGCTTATAGAGCCAGTAAAAGATATAATCGAAGCAGTAGAAAGTAGTGGTGGAATGGCGAGCATGGCGATGCTTGGAAAGACGGTATTTGCTTACAATGGTCATGAAGCATTAAAGGAGTTCGGAGAACCGTTTAAAGCGAGAATTGAATGTATAGGGGTGAGAAAAGTTGATAGTTTCCGCAATCCAATGCAAAATCGGAGATTTGAAGGGTGCTGAAAAACTCTCAATTGAAGCCATTGAAAAAGGGGCGGAGCTTCTGCTATATCCAGAATACTTCTCTTATCCAGTATTTTCAATTGAACTTGGAGAAATAACACTTGAATTTTTGCAGAGAATGAGCAGAGAATACGGAGTAATAACTTCTGGGAACATAGTTTCTAAAGCTGATAAAATCACGAACAGAGCCTTTATATTCGACTCTGGCGATGTTGTTGGCTACCAAGACAAAGTCCATCCAACGAGGAATGAAAGAGCCCTTGGAATAACTCCAGGAGAAAAGCTCAGCGTTTTCAACATTCGAAAAACGAAGGTGTGCATTCTCGTTTGTGCGGACATTCTTTATCCTGAGCTTTGCAGAATCGCAGGTTTGAAAGGAGTTGAGATCGCTTTGAACCCAGTGGTTTCTTTCAAATACTCGGAACTTCCTGGTGAAAATTTGAGGTTCTGTCTTTATTTTGCAAGATCCTTCGATAATGGTTATGCTATCGTTAAGGCTGGGGGATTCGGAAAAACATTCGCAGGAAGCGATGCAGTTGGAAGAAGCCTGATTGCAAGCTTTGATGGAATTCTTGCAAGAAGTAGAAGTGAGGAAAGTGAAGAGGTTGTAGTCGCAAATATTGATCTGGACAGAATAAGATCTTACAGACAAATTAACTATTCTCTGATCGAGAGAAATGTTGAAGCCTATCAGGATTTGCTTGAGAAAAATATATAAATGTGCTTAGAAGAGTATTTTAAATCATGGAGGTGTTGTGAAATGAATGGTGAAGCAAAACCAGCAGAAGCTCAGAAGCCAAAGACTTCTATTGGGCTTGAAGAGAACGTTGCAGGGCTTCTTTGCTATTTGGGCTTCTTTATAACTGGGATCGTATTTTTGCTAATAGAAAAGGAGAACAAATTCGTTAGATTTCATGCGATGCAGTCAACTGTTACATTTTTGAGCCTGATCGTGTTGGTTTGGATACTTTCAATCTTGGGCGTCTTTATCTGGATCCTTTGGCCATTGATCTTCCTTGTTAACATCTTGATCATAATTATCATAATTCTGTGGCTTGTCGGAATGATCAAGGCTTATCAGGGGGAGATGTATAAATTCCCGATCTTTGGAGACATTGCAGAGAGCATGCTAAAGTAAATTTTTATTTTACTTTTTTCTGAACTCCCATTCACACCAGCAGTTCTCTGGCTTCTTATCAGGTGGACAGGTTTTGCATATAACTTCAAAATTTTCGTTCAATTCTTCAGCAAAGCTTTTGAGATATCCAAATCTTACTCTTTTGCACGGAAAGATCTGCAATCCCTTTTTCAATCTCGCTTCTTGGATCTTACAGCTCACAACTCTGAAAATTCCGGAGTTTTCTGAGATCTCAATTTCCTTTTTTGTCTGGTAAAGAGCCCAGCTCGTGTTGCTAAGTAGCTCAAGAAGGTCTTTTATGCTCTCAACTTTATCCAATCCAAAGATCTTCTTCAGTTCTTTAGCCTCTATTTTTGCAAGAGAAATCCAGCAGTTTGCGTCAATTTCCGTAGCTGGAGCGGTGCCAAATTTCTCCTCGATGCCAAGAAAGTAAAGCCCATCGACACGCCATATATTCCTAACTTGTAGGAATAGCAGATCGATGAGCTGATCCGTAGAAAAATTTTTCAATTTCGCTCGCTCTTCTTCACCAATTTGCATAATTAGGATCTTCAAATAAAGCTAAAAGATTTTTCCCATTTCTCTGTTGAGATC
>JANXDV010000093.1 GCA_025058955.1 Archaeoglobaceae archaeon
GTGGGGAAATTATACAACTTGCTTTCAAACATGATCGCAAACAAATGCTACGAGGAGGTAGAGGGAATTCGAGAAGTCTATGTAAGAATTCTTAGCCAGATAGGCAAGCCAATTAACGATCCTAAAGTTTTGAGTATTCAAATAATTCCGAAAAAAGGATATAGTGTTGAAAAGCTGGAGCAAAGGGTGAGAGAGATTGCAGAGGAGATGATTGGGAATATAACGAAGCTCACTGATAAAATAGTAAAGGGAGAAGTCAGAACTTTTTGAAATTTTCCAAAATTCTCTGATATATTTTTGTTGCCAATTTAAGCTCTGAAATGTAAACGAATTCGTCTTCGCTGTGCATATTTTCCCCTCCTGGTCCAAAGTAAAATGCTGGAATTCCAAATTTTCTCACGTGCCTCGTATCGCCGACGCCTAAGCTAAAGATTGCTCTTGGTTCCAGCTTTTCCGCTCTGATCGCATCCAATATAATCCTTAGAAGCCTTAGATCTTTTTCCAGCGGAACGCTGTCTACAAGAATACCGTATGATGGCAGAAATCCAGAAACTTTGAACTTCAAGCTCTTCTTTTCAAAAATTTTGAGAATTTCCTCAACGCTGATCCAAGGGGCAAATCTGATATCCGCAGAGAGAAAGCATTTTGGAGCGACCACATTCCTCTTAATGCCTCCATTAATCATTGAAGGATTAAAAACCGCTTCCCAAGTCTTTATAACAAAAGGAATCTCCAGAGTTTCAAAAAGAGTTTTGTATGGTTCATAATTTCCTTTTATGTTTTTGAAAAAATCTAAAGCTTCAGAAATAAATTGAGACGCTTTGAATATCGCTCCCTCTTTTGCATCTCTCGTCGCTGTGTGCCCATCCTTTCCCTCAAACTCGAAATCGAGTGCAAGAACGCAAGCTTGCAGAACGTTGATCGAATTGCACCCAGTAGGTTCTCCAATGACTACCGCATCGCATTTTTCAGCTTCAAAAACCTTTTTAAGTCCATTTTTTCCGCCAACTTCCTCATCCGCGGTAAAAGCCAATTTCAAGCCGATCTCGATGTCTTCAAGCTTTAGAACAGCGGAACAAATGGACGCAATGCAACCCTTAGCATCACAACTGCCACGACCATAAAGCTTACCATTAACAACTACGGGATTCAAGAGCTCTTCTGCGGATGGAACAGTGTCTAAGTGCGACGAGAGCATTAAAGTCTTTTCTCCTTTTGAAATTTCAACTAAAAGACTTTCTTTTCCTTCATTTACGTATTTTTTAGTCTTAAAGGAAGAAAATAGTGTTTCAAGGAATTCCACAGCTTGTGAAGTATCTCCGGGCGGATTTCTTGTGTCGATCTTTATCAGCTTCTTTGTAAGCTCAACCTCGTCTACTTCCAGCTTAGACACCTCCTAAAAGCTTCTGGTAGCATTTCGATGAGGTGCATGGATGTGAAGTTGTATCCAAACTTCTCAAGACAAAGATCTCCGGCAAAGCCGTTTACAAATGCTGAAGCACATGCGGAGTGAAAGGCGTCTTCAAGACAAAACAAAGCTCCGCATATTCCCGCGAGCACATCTCCAGTGCCTCCTACAGTCATTCCCGCATTTCCAGTTTTATTCACCTTTAATCTATAGCCATCTGTGATTATGTCTTCTTTTCCCTTTAGCAAAACAACCGCTCCGATCTCTTTTGCAACTCTCTGCACGTCCTTTGGCTCTGCTTTGAAGTTCTTCTTCAGTTCTCCTCTATGCGGTGTTATTATGCACTCAACCCCTTCAGGAATATTTCCAGTTATACCCTCAGCATCCAGCACAGCCTTTTTACAGCTTTTTAACAACTCCTCAACGAATTCCTTGAATTCTGGGTTATCTCCTACACCCATACCAATGACAGCAGCATCACACCTCTTCACGATTTCCTCAGCCTCTTTCAAATTTTTCGGAGTAATTCTATCACCCTTTAAGCCTCTCACAATCAAATTCGGGCTAAAGCTCGCTACTATGCTCTTTATGCTCTCAGGAACTGCTGTTATCACGAGATCCGCTCCCGCATGATAAGCGGATAGACTTGCAAATGCAACCGCCCCAGTGTAATCGCCACCACCGATCACAGCTACTTTTCCATGCATTCCCTTATGAGCATCTTCGAATCTTTTGTAAGTGGCAACAAGATCGCCAACCCCGCAAAGCTTCTCAAATTCTTCGGGAATTCCAATGTCCTTAACAACTACCTCTCCGCAAAGCTCTTTTGCTTTCAGAATTCCTGGCTTCATCTTGTGAAAAGTTACAGTGAGATCCGCTTTAACCGCAAGCTCGTATTCACCAGTGTCTGCATTAAGTCCGCTCGGCAAATCTACAGCGACTTTGAAAGCTTTCATTTTGTTTATGATCTCTATAGCTCTCTCATACTCTCCTCTTGGTCTTCCAACCACTCCTGTGCCCAAGAGGGCGTCAACAACGATCTCAGCGTCGCATTCGGAGATCCTATTTATCTTGAAATTTGCTTTCCTTAGAATTTCAAAGTTCTTCATCGCAATCTCAGTTTTTGGTTCTCCAGCCAAGTAGATCTCAACATCAAATCCCTTCAAATGCCTCGCAGTAACAAATCCGTCTCCACCATTGTTTCCACTACCAGCGAAGATCGCAACCTTTCCACCGCTGAATCGCTTCATTATTTCCTCCGCTACCGCTTTACCGGCATTTTCCATTAGTTGAAGTCTGCTCAAGCCAAAATATTCACAGTTGAGATCGAGAATTCGCATTTCCTTTGAGTTTATCGTTTCCATCAGATTTTAATTGACATTAAGCTTATATTTTTTGCCTTATCTGGAGGAATTCAGAAAACTTTTAGAAGAGCTTGCAGAAAAGCTTACAATCTAATCTGCTTAGAAATTTCGTGGTTTTCAGTGGAAAGCATAAAACGCTCATCGGAGGTCGTGAAGGTTTGAAGCTTATAGGAGAAATTCTTTCTCATAAAGCGGTCAAGAGAGTTATTTTTGGCAGAATAGAAAGCAAGGGTTCGAGAACTGGGCATGGGTTGAGATTTAAGATCACGAGGGTTGATGAAAGGGGTAACATTAGAGCAATCCTTTCCTACGGTTCTTCAAACCAAGAAATCCACATAATCACTACCGCTTCAAGCAAGGAAGAGGGTTTGAAAATAGCTAAAGAGTTGTCGAAAATTTTTAGTGGTTGAAAAGTGAGAGAGGAATAAATTAAAAGCAGAAATTGAGCATCCAAAAATAGTCACGGTGATCTTTCACATCTTCATTC
This sequence comes from Archaeoglobaceae archaeon, assembly GCA_025058955.1. Classification (GTDB taxonomy): domain Archaea; phylum Halobacteriota; class Archaeoglobi; order Archaeoglobales; family Archaeoglobaceae; genus WYZ-LMO2. Next base: position 3,260 of record JANXDV010000093.1, read on the forward strand.
AGAGCGCTCACTTCCAACTAAAGCAACCAAGATCAGAAGTTCGTAAGGTGTAAAAGTTATATAAAAGTATCCGCAGGATTTCTAAGCTTTTTTAATGATTTAAAAGACTTGGATTGGAAAAACTTATATACTGCTCTACGAATGGCAGAGAAAAACTTAAAAGGAGGGTTTGAATTGGCGGAAATTACGGAAGTTAGAATATATAAATCGAAGGGAGAAGGAAATGTGAAAGCCTACGCTTCTGTAAGTTTGGACAACGAGTTTGTTGTGAAGGGTTTGAAAGTTATAGAAGGGGAAAAAGGTCTTTGGGTTAGCATGCCCAGCAAGAAGGGAAAGGATGGAAGCTACCAAGACTTATTCCATCCAGTAAGCAAGGAGGCAAGAGATAAAATAGTAGATGCGGTTTTGAAGGCTTATAAGGAGCAGGAATAATTTAAAAAATTTTAGTTAGACTTTCTTTTATATTTTAACTATTATTTATTACAGGGCACAAATTTTGTGCCATAGTAAATTATCCCTTCTTCGCCATCTTCGCCGTATCTTCTGAAAGCCTTCTTCACAGGCATTCCAATCTCAACTTTGTCCGCACAAACCTCTGCGAGTGTTTTAACACCATTGCTCAGCCCAATCATTGCAATTATTCTCCCATTCACAACAGTGTAGCTCAAAATTTTCCCCTCATCCGGAAGCTTTTCCTCCCTGAGCTTTCCTTTCCTTCTGCACCTCGGACAAATCTCTCTCTTCGGGTAATAATAGCTCCCACAGTTCTCGCAGTAGCTTCCAACAACATCATAGCGGTATTTTATCTTTCTCCAAAATCTCGGAACCATAAGCTCACCTCGAAAGAATTGAAACAACCGCGGTTGC
>JANXDV010000094.1 GCA_025058955.1 Archaeoglobaceae archaeon
TAAGCAATTCTTCAAGGCTAACAAAGTTCCTGTTAACATTCTTATGACTCCAGTTCTGACAAAAAATGCAGTCGAAATTGCAACCATAATAGAATACCGCTAAATTCGTTCCTGAAAGCTTACTGCCCTTGCAAAACCATGAATTACAGCAGTTCGTTGGCAATGGGTCTTCGTAGTAGATCAGATTACCATAAATTGGCTTTCCACACAAAGCAAGCTCCTTGCACTCGTTTGCACAAAGCTTACAGTTTTTCACAAAGGCTCCATTTCTCGGGTGGATTTCATTTATTAAGCTTAAAACTCTTTCAGATCTTGCGCATTCCACGCAAACGCTCAGAAATTTGGATGGTGCTCTTTCACTGCAGAATCTGCAGTTCATACTCATAGTTCCTACTTCAGTTTAAATCTTTCGATCAGCCCATTCTTAAGGCTTTTCATAATCCACATCTGTCTTCTCCAAAACCATCAGAGGTAGGGCGGTAGGATCAAATTTCGAAGTTTGAAAGAAAATTAATTATACTCTCCCAAAACTTCTGCCATGGATCTTTGGGGTTTCATAAAGGAATACTACATAGATTCGATCGTTTACAAGGAAGGTTACAACATCGTCAACACGCTGACCTGGGCGATCATTCTCGTGATCGCTGTATTTTTACTTTATAAATTCCTTGAAAAGAGGTTCGAGATCGATGGGAAATTCATAATGGCTACGATTCCCTATGTTGTGTTGGGATCTTCTGCAAGAGTTGTAGAAGATGCGGGATTTTTACAGCCTCCGATTTCTTACGTTTTTATGTCTCCTTTCATCTTCTTCCTGATCTTCCTTTTAGCATTTCCAACCCTTCTTATTTCAAGAAGGTTCTTTGGCGAGAAATATTTTCTGCCATATAGCTCCTTAGGAATTGTATTTGCAATTTTAACGCTTTTATTGCTATTTTTAAATCTTAGAATTGAAAATCCGCTTGTTTTACCTTATGGCATTTTTGGAGCTCTTCTCATTGCTTCTCTTTTTTATCTCATACCTGCAAAAACGAGGAACTTGCTAAGTGCTTCCGTTATGTTTGCTCACATGCTCGATGGTTTCGAAACCTTCTTAGGAGTTCAGTATCATGGCTATGTTGAAATTCATGTTCTTCCAGGTATTATCACCGATATGTTTGGTGCAATAGCTTTACCGATTGTAAAGTTTGGGATCATTGGCTCTATTTTATACTTCTTAGATACCTCAAAAGAAAAAGAATCTCTAAAAAACTTCTTGAAGTTCGTGCTCTTGGTTCTCGGCTTAGCTCCAGCTTTGAGAAACGGCATGCGGATAATGTTTGGCGTTTAAGCTAAAAATTCGTCTAAATTTTTCAATATTTTTTCTATTTCTGCTCTAGTCTCTTCGATCTCCCGATCAGTTCTTATTATGTGCCAACCCTTAAGGAGCTTCAGAGCTCTTTCTCTAACCCTAAAAAGATCTTCCAAGTTTTCGAACATCTCTCTGTTTTCCCTTCTTGCAACTCTCTCTGCTAAAACTTCGGGTTCCGCATCGAGGAAAAACATGTATTGTGAAGTTGGCAAGATGGTAGAAAAAAATCTGTAAAGGATCTTTGCAAATACAAATGGCAAGTAAAAAACACCTCCAATATAGCGAACGAATATTACATTATCCGCTTTTCCGTAGTATCTGAGAAGAGAGTTAATGACATCTAAGAAGTAGAAAATCGAAGCCTTAAAGTGATTTATTTTTCCTCTACCTAAAAGACTCTTCTTTGCTTTTCTACCAAAAAAAGAGTCGCTTGGATGAGTTCGGATTACCACTTTTTCTCCCCTCAAAAGGTATCTCTCCGCGATAAAACGTGCATGGGTGTCTTTCCCAGCACCATCTAAACCGTCAACAACTATGAATCTCTTCATATCATCACGTAGAGCAAAGCTACTGTAAGTGAAACGCTCAAATTGTCGAGCCCCTTTGGAGTTGTGGCTTCCAAGATCGTTGCGATCATGGCAAGGGGAAGAATTAAAATGCTGATCACTCCATGATAATAAAACTCGATCACAACGAACATGGCAATAGAAGCGAAGAACATCGCAAGACTTCCTTCAAAGCTTTTCTCTGCTCCAAATATACTAAATCTTCTTTTCCCATATCTTGTGCCAATAATTGACGCAAAACCATCCCCATAGGACATGGCAACGATTCCCATGGAAATTGCGTCACATCTTTCGAAAAGGAAGAATGCTAAGAGAGTCCAGGCTATGGAATAGTAAAAGAGCCCCAAAGCATGCCCAGAAAGAGTCGTTCTACTCCTAATCTTTATTGGCGAATATGGAGTCATGAGAAAAGTTAGAATCAAAAAGGGAAAAGCTGCAAGAAAAGTCATTACGTAGCGAGATTCGAAAAATGGAAGCAAAAAGGCAATGTTACCGACCATTATGTGCAGGAATTTTCTTCCAAGGAGTTCATTCTTGATGACTTTTTCAGAGATTAGCACAAGCGATATGACATATGAATAAACAGCGAGCAGAGGGATGAGATCGTTCATTGCTTTTCGTTAAACATGAGAGTATAAATCTTTTGGAAATGTTTTTTAGACTTGAAAGCAACATTTGAATGTGAGATACGAGGAACCAGTATTTCGACCACCGAGCGAGGCTTATAGCTTAATAATCCAAGCCACAATAGGCTGTTCTTGGAATAAATGCACTTTTTGTGGAATGTATAAGATGAAGAAGTTTCGGGTGAGAGATCTTGAAGAAGTTAAAGAGGATTTTAGAATTGCAAAGAAACTTTACCACAATGTAGATCGAGTTTTTCTTGCAGATGGAAACGCTCTTGTCGCGGACACAGATTATCTGCTGGAGATCGCAAATTATGCGAACAGCCTTTTTAAGCTTGAGAGAATAAGCTGTTATGCTAATCCAACGGACTTGCTTGAAAAAAGCAAGGATGAGCTGATCAAGTTAAGAAAAGCGGGGATAAAGCTACTCTACGTAGGCATAGAGAGTGGAGACGATGAGATCTTGAGGAAAATAAGAAAGGGTGTAAGCTCGGAAGAGATCTATGAGGCTTGTCAAAAGGCACATGAGTGCGGATTCGAGCTCTCTGTGACTGTGCTTACTGGCATAGGTGGTAGGGAAAGGATGAAAGAGAATGCTTTGAATACCGCAAAGCTTCTCAACAGGATTCAGCCAAAATACACTGGTGTGCTCACTTACATACCAGTTCCAAACACCGCTCTCTATGTTAAAATAAAAAGAGGGGAATTTGAGCTACCAAATGCGATCGAAAATCTATTAGAGTTGAGAATGCTAATCGAAAATCTCGAAGCGAAAACGATCTTCAGATGCAATCATGCTTCAAATTATCTGCCAATAAAGGGAAATATGCCAGAAGATAAAGTTAAGCTACTCAAAGCTATTGAATACGCTTTAGCTCATCCAGAACTTCTGAAACCCGAATGGCTTAGAGGTCTTTAGAGTTTTTGCAAACTACAAGTAGATTTTCTAATTAGTTTTTAACATCATATGAGCCAATAAGCAGATCCAGAGTATCTAATCTCCTAAAAGAACTGAGAGCAAGGACTTTAATTCACGATCTCTTCGGGTATCAAAATTTCAATTAGTTCACCAAACCGAGCATTCCTCGCCCTTTTCTGATTTGATCTCCAAAAGACCTGCATGTTAATAAACTCACTTCAATTCTCTTACCCAATATTATTTCGATCGCCTCCTCTATTTGCTTAATAATTTCAATTGATGGCTTTAAATCTCTCTTAAGTTTGACATTTCTGCAGAAATCATCCACATATACGAAGAATTCCTCTCCGTCGAATTCGAATAAAGCACTCTCTTCTCCCTTTTTTAGGACCGAGAAAGGGTAAAGTTTGCACGCAACGGGCTTTAAATTTCCTAAG
>JANXDV010000095.1 GCA_025058955.1 Archaeoglobaceae archaeon
CTCCAGCACAAGCTGCGAGAGTTGCTGATTTCGTTGCATTTCTTTACATGGGTAAGGTTGTTGAAGTTGGAGAGGTTAATGAGGTTTTTGAAAGACCGAAGAATGAGCTTACCGAGAAATACGTTACGGGGAGGATAGGATGAGACTCGTAGAGGAGGAAATAGGAAGGTTAAGAAGAGAAATATTGTCTCTGCATGAAGTTGCGAAGAGAGCAGTTGAGCTTTGCTTCAAAGCGATGAAAGATAAAGGCGTAGTAAAGGAAATTTCAAAGCTTGAAGAAAAAAGCGATGAGCTCGAGGCAAGAATTCATGACGAGTGCTCTCACTTCATTATTCGTTTCCATCCGATGGCAAAAGACATGAGGTTCGCTCTTGGATTGATTAGAATTTCCTCCGCATATGAGAGAATTGTAGATTTAGCCCAAGAGATCTCGCTTTACGAGTGTGAATTCAGAGAGAAACTTTTTGATGCAGAAAAGCCACTTTTGGAGATGTTTGACGTTGTGGAAGCTGGTTTTAAAGATACTCAAGGTTTAAAGGAGAAAATGATCTCCTTGGATGACAAGGTTGACGAAGTCTATATCTATGTTCTCGAGGAGATCGAGAAGGATTTCAGATGCGTCGAGGAAGTTCTTGCGACGAGACATTTGGAAAGAATAGGAGATCTTCTGTGTAAGATCGCAACGAGACTCGTTTATATCCAAGAGGGTAAATGGATCTGGATAAAATGAGGGTTCTCTTCGTCTGCATCAAAAACTCCGCAAGAAGTGTAATGGCTGAAGCGATCTTCAACAATCTCGCAAGAAAATGGAAAGCAGAGAGTGCTGGGTTGCAGAAAGCGGAAAGAATAGACGAGAAAACTAAGGAAGTTTTGAAGAAACATGGACTAAAAGCAAAAGAGAAGCCGAGAAGTATAGAAGAAACGAATTTGGAAGACTACGATCTTGTTGTAACTGTTTGCGATGAGAGCTGTGTTTTCTTACCTGGTAAAAAAGTGCTAAGATGGCAGATCGAGGATCCAGTGGGCAAAGGAAGCGAAGTTTATGAAAAAGTCTTTGAAAGCATTGAGAGAGAAGTTAAGAAACTGATAAAAGATTTAGAGGGTTAAAAATCACTGAGTAACAGTTCTCCAAGTCTTATCATTGCCACTAAGATACTTGTCTATGGAAAGCGAAGCTTTTCTTCCATCCCCCATTGCCAAGATCACGGTGGAGTCTCCTCTAACTATGTCTCCTCCAGCCCAAACCTTTTCTAATGAAGTTCTGAGCTCCTCATCTACTTCTATCGTCCCCCATTTAGTCGTCTTAAGTCTTGGAGTTGTCTGAGGAACCAATGGATTCGGGCTTTGTCCAATTGCAACAACTACTGTGTCGATGTCCATGATGAACTCCGAGCCTTTGATTGGCACTGGTCTTCTTCTGCCTGAAGCATCTGGCTCGCCAAGTTCGAATTTTATGCATTCCATCTGCTTAACCCAACCTTTTTCGTTTCCTATGTATCTTGTTGGAGCGGTTAATAGAAGGAATTCCACCCCCTCTTCCTTTGCACGTTCTATCTCTTCTTTTCTCGCAGGCATTTCCGCTTCTGTTCTGCGATAAACTATGTAGACTTTCTTTCCAAGCCTACGAGCCCATCTTGCGCAATCCATTGCCACATTTCCACCGCCTATAACCGCAACTCTCTCTCCAACCTTAATCGGGGTATCGTAGTTGGGAAAGTCGTATGCTCTCATTAGATTAAGCCTTGTAAGGAACTCGTTTGCGGAATAAATTCCGTTAAGGTTTTCTCCGGGGATGTTCATGAAATTCGGCAATCCCGCACCGGTGCCTATGAAGATTGCATCGTATTCTTTCAAAAGCTCTTCAAGAGTGACTGTTTTTCCAACAACAACATCCGTCATGATCTTGACACCTAAGGACCTTATATACTCTACTTCTGCTTTTACTATTTCTTTTGGAAGTCTGAACTCTGGAATGCCGTATACAAGAACGCCCCCAGCCTCATGTAATGCTTCGAATACTGTAACATCATAACCCTTCTTTGCAAGATCCGCTGCTGCTGTTAATCCCGCTGGTCCAGAACCGATTATTGCTACCTTTTTGCCATTCGGTGTCGGTTTTTCAGGAATTATTAACCCTCTTGTCCTTTCATAGTCTGCAGCAAATCTTTCAAGTCTTCCAATGCCGACGGGCTCATTCTTTTTGCCGAGAGTGCAAGCGCCTTCGCATTGATTTTCGTATGGGCAAACTCTTCCTGTGATCGCTGGGAGGCTGTTTTTATCCTTTATGATCCTTATAGCATCATCGAATCTCCCCTCTTTGATCGCCTTTATGAACCCAGGAATGTCAACGTTTACTGGACATCCCTCAACACAAGGCGGAAATTCTTTGCCTTTTCTCGGCTTGCACTGAAGACATCTACTTGCTTCTTCCATCGCCATCTCAGGAGTGTATCCAAGTGGGACTTCCTTAAAGTTCTTTATTCTCTCCTCCGGCGGTTGTTCAGGCATTGGAACCTTCTTTTCTCTGATCTTCGCCATTTCAATCACCTTTGACAGGCACAACTCTTATCATACTCATTAAGAGCTAAACACTCCTCCTCAACAAATCTCTTATTCCTTATCATCAGCAGATCGAAGTCAATCTGATGTGCATCGAATTCTGGTCCATCGACGCATGCAAATTTCGTTTTTCCTCCAACTTCGACTCTGCAAGATCCGCACATCCCTGTGCCATCGACCATTATAGGGTTCAAGCTAACAATCGTCTTTATGCCATGTGGCTTCGTAGTCCCAGCAACGGCTTTCATCATCGGCACCGGACCAACTGCAACGACAAGATCGAATTTTTTACCTTCTTCAATCAATTTCTTTAAAAGCAGATGAACAAAGCCATGGAAGCCTTCTGAGCCATCATCAGTAGCAACGTATAGTTCATCGCTGAACTCCTTTATTTCATTTTTGAGTATCAACCCTTCCTTAGTTCTCGCTCCAAGAATTGAAACTACGTAATTTCCCGCCTTCTTAAATGCTTTTACTTCAGGATAAATGCAAGCAATCCCAACTCCACCACCAACGCAGGCAACTCTGCCATAGTGGGCGATCTCTGCCGGAATTCCCAGTGGTCCAGCGACGTTTGCAATACAATCTCCTTCTTTCATCGAGTTCAGCTTCTTCGTCGTCTTTCCAGCTTCGAGAACCGCTATTGTTATCGTTCCTTTCTCTGGCGAAGCATCAACAAGGGTTAGCGGTATTCTCTCACCCTTTTCATCGATTCTTATCATGACAAATTGTCCAGGCTTCGCTTTTTTCGCAATCAATGGTGCGTAGATCTCAAATTTTTTTATGTTGGGAGCAAGATCTTCTTTTTTCACGATTCGATACATAATACCGCTGAGATTATCTTATGTTTAAATAGTTTTTGATTTAATGTTTTATTTACTGAAAAATCGTTATAAAATTCTCTGCCAAATTTGCAAACTAAAACGTAAAAAATAGAAGGATTTAATCTTATTCTCTCCTCTTTGCTTTATTCATCAAATAAGCCAAAGCGATCAGCCCAGCGATTGCGAAGATCGCTTCAAAGCCGGGAATGAAAGGCTTTGGCGTTGGTGTTGGAGTGGGTTCTGGAGTTGTTGGAGTTACCAATGGCGTTGTTGGAGGTGGTGAGAGTAAGAGTGTGGGTAAAATTAATAACCTACTTTAATTTTGTTTTATTTATTATTTTATTTTTTAGCTAAAACATTTTCTACTCTAATCCAACGCATTTTGTGCGCTTAAAGGATGTTTTCACGGAAAAGCTAAGAGAAAATGGAATTAGTAAAATAGGGACGA
>JANXDV010000096.1 GCA_025058955.1 Archaeoglobaceae archaeon
TATGACTTTATAAAGAAATTAAAGGTAAACCCAAAGGAATTGGAGATCCTTGGAAACGGTGAGCAGAATAAGTCCTACATTTATATAGAAGACTGCATTTCTGCGATGTTTGCTGGATTGAAGGCAAAGGAAAAAGTGAACATCTTTAATATAGGTTCTGAAGACCAGATAAAAGTCAAAAGAATTGCGGAAATAGTGGCAGAAGAGATGGGCTTAAATCCAAAATTCAGATTCACTGGCGGTGATAGAGGCTGGAGAGGAGATGTCCCAGTTATGCTTCTCTCGATAGAAAGGCTAAAGTCTTTGGGTTGGAAACCAAGATTTGGAAGCGAAAAAGCGGTAAGAAAAGCAGTAAGAGATATATTAGATGAGGAGAACTGAGAAAAGAACTGCAAAGATCCCGGTAAGAAAAATTCCATCAAAGGTTCCCGCTCCACCGATGCTGATAACTCCATATCCGACTTTTTCGAGATCTTTAAGGTGGAAAATATCCGCACCAAAGATCGTAGAAAGAACTCCAATGAAGAAGGAGAGTTTTGGTAAGATTATGAGCGGTGCCTCTGATAGAATTATGGCTATATAGCTCGCAATAGCTGCTATGATCGGTGGGATCAGCATTGGGATGACAATTCCGACACCTACAACAGGTTTTGAAAATCCATATATTATTAAAGATGAAAAAATGAGTGCACTTAGGAGAAAGATTGGTGAAATGAGATCGTAGATGTCCAATAGCAGTTTCATAGATATTATGATCGGAAGAACACACCCGCCAACGTTTATCGCAATTACAAGTTTTTTCTTGCTCCTGACAGAATAAATGAGTCCGAATATCTCATATCTCTGAACCAGTTCGATTCCTTTTCTTTCGTATAGCGGAATGTTGATCAGACTACCAAAGACGACCATACCAAGCAAAAGAAGGGATTTATCGCTCTCGACACCAAATAGAAGTCCAAAAACAGCTGAACCTGTGAAAACGACCAGTAAGATTAAGAAAGGAAGTATGATAAGAACTAAAAATAGAGGGAGTATGATAGGAGGAAAAATGTATTCTCTCACACTCTCAGCTTCCTCTTATCGATTACGACATAGTCCTTTAAAGCGTGAACGCATTGGAATGGGATTACATACATGTCTTCTTCTTTTCTTAACTCGGGTATTTCATTTATTGGTTTCACGATCAAGTTCATCAAAGCTCCGGTTTTATAATCTACGGTAATATTGTAAAGTGTTCCAACAACAGTTCCATCAGTTAGCACGACAGTCTTTCTTGAAAGACTTCTCGCTGGGATTTTCATACTCCTCACCCCTTTTGTTGTGTTAACTGAAAATATAAAAATTTTGCCATTATGGATAAATTCTGGTTAAAATCTAATGTATTTAGACTTCTTTTCCAACTATTACACCATCTTTCGTCCTTAAAATCTCGAACTTGATGAAATCTCCAACTTTCTTCTCACTAATTACTGCAACACTCCAGCTTTTAGATATGCACAGCTTCTCCCTATGCATTCTTCCCTCAGCAACGATCTTTCCACTGTGAATTTCTCCCTTCTTAAAGGGTGGTTTTATACTTGGTCTTTTTTCAATGCCAAAGTCTTCTGGTTTTAAAATCAGCTTAACTCCATATTCTCTTTCATATTCTCTAAGTCTTTCGTAAAATTCCTTAAATGTCATGCTATTGCCCACTTTTCTTCCAAAACGATAAGGTATATATTTCTGGATTCCAAGTGGTGGATATCGCTTTCCTGCTCCTATCTTCAATGCGAATTCTATTAGCTTTGGTATTTCTTTGTCATTATAACCTGGAACCCACACTGGAGCTATTAAAAGGTCTATTTTACTATTTGCAATCATTTCAGCAATTTCTATTACCTTCTTTAGCGGATAACCTGGATGAATTTTCTTTGAGACTTCTTCGCTTAGAGCGCTAATAGAGAGATTTATTCTACTCATTTTTCCTTCAAGTGCTGAGATCCTATCTTCATTTAGTGGAATTCCATTTGTTTGCATCGAAATAACTTCTACGCCCTTTATTTTACTAGCTTCTTCGACGAAGATTTCTAAGTATGGATAAAGTGCTGGTTCTCCTTGTGCATCTAAATGCAGTTCAATCCCATTGCCTTTGAATTCAATCACTCTTCTCAAAACTTCGAGCATGTAATCCGGATCGACTATAAAATCTGTTTTCCTCGTTTTACTTTTTCTACCCTCATCTACACTGCAGAAAATACAGTTCAAATTGCATCCAGAAATACATCTTACTTGCAGAAGATTTGTCCCTCTGTCTATGATTCCAAAAGCAGAGTGTCCAAAAAGAGGTATTCCGCTTTCTCTTGTAACAAAAACCAAATCCCGACCAGTAATCCTGTTCAAAACTCTTTTATTTTCATAAGTTGAAATTATATATTCTTTTGAGAATTTGCTTGACAGCTTTTCATAGTCTTTTTTTGGAATTCTGATCTCTATTAGCTTTCTAAGAATGAAAATTTTATCCTCTTTATCTTCTCTTTCCTCCAACATCTCCCTTTAAAGATTTTAAAGCTTTTTCACCTTCTTCTGTGATCTTGTAAATCTTCCCAGCTTTTGAAATAAATCCTTCCGAAATTAAATCGTTCAAAATACTCTCGATTGTGCTATCTGGAAGCCTCATTTTCTTAGCTATGACATCTCTGCTCTTTTCTCCTTTTAAAAGAAACTCCATTAATCTTAATTTGTTTGGATTTGAAGCTATAGAGCCGATCTTCATATTTAGATTTTCGATTTCGAATATTAATGCTTTTCTGTCGTTTTCATTCTTGAAATTAGATTGTAGAAAGCAAAATTAAAAAAGATCTAAGCGAATTTTACTTAATGTCCTACACCAGCGAAGAAGATAAAGGAGAAGACACGAGAGAAGTTCTGAAGGTTATTTCGAGAAGAGGTGTAGGAGATCTTTTGAATTCGCTAAAAAATGGTCCTAAAAAGTTTTCACAGCTTATGTTCGACACAAGGCTAAATCCAAGCATAATTGACAGACATTTGAAGGCTTTGATTAAATTAGGTCTGGTTTCAAAAGAGAACGAGAGTTATAAGCTTACCGAACATGGTAGAAATGTTTTAAAAGTCGTCGATGAACTCTTTAGAGTTATGAAACCTTAGCACTTCATTTGACCCATAAACTTTTATGTAAAAACTTTATTTAAAAAATATTTTAAAGAAAATTTTAACCTACTGAGTTTTTTAACCTACTGAGTTCCAACAAAAAGCTCTATCATTCCTCTTTTGAACAAGTAAAGCCTATGCTCCCAGATTGCGATAGTTTTATCTCTTCCCGGATTATCTCCAACCTCCAATGGTTTTCCGTCGAGAGTTCTCATAGCAGAAAGCTTACCTCCGAATGGATAGTATAAAAGGATCTCCTTATCCGCGTAATAAACTCCCTCAAGTTCGTAAGGCAAATCTCTTTCCCAAACCTTTGCACCATTTTCCGCATTTAAAGCAACAATTCGCCAAACAAGATTGCCAGCGGGATTTCTGTATCTCTCTGCAAAGAATAATTTTCCATCTGCAAAAGCAAATGGCATAGGTTCGCTTGTGGTTTCATAAAACCAAAGATCTTTGCCAGTGAGCAGATCAAGAGCGTATATCCCTGGTTTTCTCTTTTCTGGTGGCACACATTCTGCAAAATACTTAGGCCAGATGAAAAGCTTGTTTTCACCAACTCTGTAAATTCCGTAAGTGTAGTCAAGACATTT
>JANXDV010000097.1 GCA_025058955.1 Archaeoglobaceae archaeon
AAAGCGAAGATTTGCCAGAATTTTCTGCAGAGCTATGCGAAAAAGCTGAAAGGGAGCTTGTAGTTATGCTTTCCAAGATGCCCTTCTACGTTTACAGAGTTGTCAACGAAGTCCGTCCAAATCTTTTTGCTGAATTCATGCTCAGCTTAGCATCTAAGTTTAATGAATTCTATAGAGATTACCCTGTTCTTAAGGCTGAAGAGGAGTTAAGAAGGCATAGAATAGCAATTGTGTCCGCAGTGAGCAAAGTTCTTAAAATTGGACTCGATTTGATGGGAATCGAAGCGATTGAGAGGATGTGAATGATAGAAGCTATAGCGGAAACGCTCATGGAATACCGTTTTATTGGAGTTTTTCTCTTATCTTTCATCTCTAACTCAATTCCATTTGTTGGTCTCCCCTATTTGAACTTTCTTATTCTTTTAACGCCCTTTTTGAGTTTTTGGGAGATAGTGATAGTTGCAATTCTCTCTGCATTGGGAGCATCGCTCGGAAAAGTTGTTATTTACCTACTTGGTCGTGGTATTGGGCATACTCTTCCGGAAAAAACAAAGGAGAACCTTTTATTTTTCCAAAAGCTTCTTAAAAGATGGGGAATCTTTGCGATCTTCTTATTCTCCGCATCTCCTCTGCCAGATGATGTTCTCTACATTCCTCTTGGTATGGCACAGTATAGGTTAAGCCATTACTTCTTAGCAGTCCTCTGCGGGAAGATCGTTGTCACAACATACGTGATGTTCGCGGGTAAAGTTGGCATAGAGATCCTCGAAAGCTACACCGACAGCTTCGAATTCAGCTTTGCGATCTTCCTCATAGCTACATTGATCTTCACGATCTTCGTGCTGAAGTTTAACTGGAAAAGATTTTTTGAGGAATTCTTTGAGAGCAAATAGAAAATACCAAACAGTTATATTCTCTTTGTAAAACTGCTTTTGGGATGCCGAACTACAATGTCGTGCTCCAGGCGGGCTGGATTGTTAAGAAGGCAAAAAGTGTTGAAGATGCGATTAATATAGCAATCGCTGAAGCGGGAAAAAAGCTTAATCCAGATCTTAGCTTTGTTAGAGTTGATGTAGGAAGTATAGAATGCCCAAAGTGTGGTGAAGCTTTTAAATCCGCTCTGCTAATTTCAAAAACCGCCTTAGTTGGGCTTGTTTTTGAAATGAAGGTTTTCAATGCGGAAAGCGAAGAGCATGCGATCAGAATCGCAAGAGCTGAAATTGGTAAGAGAATGCCAAATATCCCCCTTGAGGTTATAGAAGCGGTTCAAGTAGAGTAGTATGAGACCATACGTCTTTGTAAACATCGCTTCAAGTCTGGATGGAAAAATAAGTGATGAAACGAGGAAACAGGTTAGAATTTCATGTAAGGAAGATCTGAGAAGAGTTGATGAGCTCCGGGCTTCAGCTGATGCGATAATGGTTGGTATTGGAACGATCTTGTCAGATAATCCGAAATTGAATGTTAAAAGTGAGGAGCTTAGGAAAAAAAGGATTTTAGAGGGAAAAGAGGAGAATCCGATCAAGGTTGTTGTGGACAGCAGGTGCAGAATTCCAGAAAATGCGGAAGTCTTCAATAGCAAGGTGATCTTAGCAGTTTCAAAGCTTGCAGATAAAGAAAAAGTAGAGAGGATCAATAAAAAAGCTGAAGTTGTTGCTTTTGGTGAGGAAAAAGTGGATCTAAAAGCTTTACTTGAGTATTTATATAAAAAAGGGGTTAGAAAGCTAATGGTCGAAGGTGGTGGAACTCTAATCTCTTCCTTGCTTAGAGAAGATCTTGTGGACGAGATGTTCATATACTACGCCCCAATAATAATTGGCGGAGAGAAATCGCCTACAATTTGCGATGGAAACTCTTTTAATCCTGCTTTGAGAATGAAAATCGTTTCAGTTGAAAGATTTGGAGAAGGAGTGCTGTTGCGGATCACAAGAAGTGATTCCAATATGTCTATACAAAATAAAAAACCATAAACTTTTTATTCTAATTTTCAACATTTAATCGGGTGAGAAAAATGAGGTATATAGTGCTCTCAAGACTTACCGATGAAGGGGCAAAAACGCTGAAAGAGAAGCCACAAAGAATAAAAGAAGTTAATCAAGAGCTTGAAAAGATGGGAGTAAAGGTTATAGAGCAGTATGCGGTTTTTGGAGAATTCGACTTCGTTAATATAATAGAGGCGAGCGATAACACAGTGGTGATGAAAGCCATGATTGAGCTTGCAAGCAGGGGAACGATAAGAACTGTAACTTTGCCAGCAATTCCTGTAGATGAGCTAATTAAAAAGATGAAATAATTTATATTTTTATTTATATTAGTTAGAATGAATCATACAGCTTCTCATGCCTAAGATAAGCGCCACGATCTACGAGATTTTCAACAACTACCCTATTTTCAGGCAATCTCTTAATTTCCTTCGCACTAAACCTGCTCCTCCCTATGCCCAAAATGTCTCCATAATGGTTGCAGACAAAAACAACCTCGTTTTCCTCAAATTCACCAACTTCAATTATAGAGCCAGAAAATATGTCTCTACCATAAAGAAAAAGCATTTCACCACGTTCATTCACCCAGACTTTCTTATTTTCATTTTTCATCAGCCAAAAAGCTCCTTCTAATGTCAACCTAAGCCTTTTACCGACCTCACCAACTTTAATTCCCGCAATGCAATCAACTTTCCTCTGCCTCAGAAAATCGTATAGCTCTTCTGAAACCGCATAGAGCTCCTTATTCTTTGCTATCAACTTAAAATTTCTAAGAGAATCAAAAGAATTGAAAAATTTTAAAGCCTTTTTCAGCACTTTAAGCTCTTTTTCACTCAAATCTCTCAAGAGAGGAATTCCTCCGGTTTTGGAATCTCAAGCTTTAAGCCCTTCCTCTTTCTAACTTCCATCACGAACTCTTCAAGCAAGCTCGGTGGAACCTTTTCAAAGCCAGCGTGCTCTGTGCTCCAGATCGCCTTTCCTGAAGTTGCAGATCTTATCGCTCCAGCAAACCCGAACATTTCTTTAACTGGAGCTTTTACAACAAGCGTCGCTGTGTCTCCTTCGATCTTTATATCCAAAATCTGTCCTCTTCTTCCCTGAATCTCTCTTGTCACATTTCCCATCATCGTCTGCGGAACCATTATGTATACTTTCTGATAGGGCTCAAGCAATGTCGCTTCCGCTTGAAGAATTGCAGCAAATATCGCTGATCTTACCGCTGGAATCACTTGCGCTGGCCCTCTGTGAACCGCATCCTCATGGAGCTTGCAGTCGACGAGCTTCACCTTTATCCCCATGCAGGGCTCTCTTGCCAAAGGACCAGTCCTCATCGCTTCTCTAAAGCCTTCAAGGATCAATTCCATCGTCTCATTCAGATACTGAATACCCTTTGTAACATCGCAGAACAAATTCCCCTCATAGAATTCCGTTGCTCCTGCTGCTTCTTCTCCAGTCAATCCTGCATCTTCTAATTTCTTTCTGCGCTCCTTCTTATCCATCTTGAAGTCCACTTCCCCTTCCCTGAATTTCCTTATAACTTCTTCTGGCAAAGGTTCAACGACTATGTAGAATCTGTTGTGCTTGTTTGGCGATTTTCCTTCAACTGGCGGAGATGTAGCGGTCACCGTTTCTCTGAAAACAACTATTGGTGGTGAGGTTATGACTTCGAGATTGTATTCCCTTCTGATCTTCTCAACCTTAACCTCTAAATGCAGTTCTC
>JANXDV010000098.1 GCA_025058955.1 Archaeoglobaceae archaeon
ATTTAGAATGAATTAGTATCATTTTAACAATATTAAAAAATATAAAGTTAGCAATATTATAAGTTACAAAAGTATTATAAGTTGCAAAAAGTGAGAGTTGTGAAAAGTGAGTTTAAAGAGACATCAGTTTGAGAAAACTATTTTATTCAATGGCAATTTCAAATTGTGAATCCAAGAGCATTGTTGGAAGTTATTAAGCTGAAACAGACTTTACTGCTCATGATAACATTCTTAGTTAGCTTTCTCGTTGCAGGTGGGAGAGAAGAGATTTTTTTGTGTTTCATTGCAACCTTTCTAACGATCTCTGGCACGACAGCATTGAACATGTTCCTCGATCGAGATGTAGATGCGTTGATGATGAGAACGAGGAAAAGACCAATTCCAGCGGGAGAGCTTAGCTCAAGAGTTTGTGCGATCTATGGATCAACTCTTTTCATTTCGGGATTTTTGATCGCTCTTTCTGTGAACTTTGAATTCGCTTTTGTTCTCTTTCTGGGTCTATTTTTTGATATCCTTGTATACACTCTTTTGCTCAAGAGAAGGAGCCCATATTCGATCATCCTTGGCGGAGTTGCTGGGGCTATGCCTGCTTTAGCTGGATGGGTCGCGGTTAAGGGCTTCACTTTGCCCGGATTTTTAATAGCGGGGATCGTTTTTCTCTGGATCCCTTCGCACATCTGGTTTATAGCTATGCACTATGAGGAAGACTACAGAAGAGCGGGAATTCCAATGTTCCCGCTGATCGCAGGGATGAGAAAAGCTTCTTTTGTGATCGTTCTCACAACGTGTTTGGTGCTTCTATTGGTAATTACCTTGTATTTTTTAATGCACTTATCAGCCATTTATTTGATCATAGCAATCCCCGCGGTCCTGATTTTTCTTATGAAAGCCATTAAGTTCGCAATTGCTCCAAAGAAAGAGAAAGCGAGAGAAATGTATAAGCTTGCAAGCTTAACGCTTGGAGCGATCTTTCTTGGACTGCTATTCGGTGCATTTTTATAACTGAGATGCCATGCATTTTTTGATGTGGAGCATACTTAAAGCTTTGAGAGAGAATCCAGAGATCCTTTACGAATCGCAGAAAAGGCGCGGTCTTAGCTTAGAAGTAATTAAAAAAGCTATGGAGCTTGATAAGAGCTGGAGAGAGAAGCTGAAAGAAACTAACATGCTTAGAAAGAGAAGAAATGAACTTTCAAAGCTTTTAAAAGAGAGAAGAGATCCAAAGGTGATCGAAGAAGCTAAGAAGCTTAGCGAAGAAGTAAAAATGGCAGAGGAGGAACTGAATAGACTTGAAAAGGAGCTTGAAGCTGTTTTGCTTTCAATTCCAAACATTGCCCACGAAAGTGTGCCAATTGGTAAAGATGACAGTGAAAATGTTCCAGTTCGCTACTGGGGAAAGGCTAAGGTTTATTTTGAAGAAGTAGATGAATTTTTAAGGAAGACGAATGGAAAAGCGGAATATGAAGTTGTAGACTTCAAGCCAATAAGCCATGCGGACGCTGTTGAACTTTTTGGCTGGGCTGATGTTGCGAGAGCGGGGAAAGTTGCAGGTTCGAGGTTTTACTACCTTTTGGACGACTTAGTATGGCTTGATTTTGCATTAACACTTTATTCAATTGATTTCTTGGCAAGAAATGGTTTCAAAATCATTTTACCGCCTTTCATGCTTAAAAGAGAAGCTTACGAAGGTGTTACAGCCTTTAGCGACTTCGAAGACGTCATTTACAAGATCGAAGACGAAGATCTACATTTAATAGCCACAAGTGAGCATGCAATTGCTGCGATGCACATGAAGGAGACACTTGAAGAAGGAGAACTGCCATTGCTCTACGCTGGTTTCAGCCCTTGTTTCAGAAAAGAAGCGGGAGCTCATGGAAAGGACACAAAGGGGATCTTCAGAGTTCACCAGTTTAACAAAGTTGAACAGTTCGTCTTTTGCTTGCCAGAGCAAAGCTGGGAATGGCATGAGAAGTTGATCGAGAACGCTGAAAAACTGTGGCAGGGGTTGGGGATTCCGTATAGGATCGTGAACATCTGCACAGGCGATCTTGGTATAGTTGCAGCGAAAAAATACGATCTCGAAGCTTGGATGCCCTCTCAGGCTACTTATAGGGAAATGGTCTCATGTAGCAACTGCACAGACTGGCAAAGCTACAGACTTGGCATAAGATATGCGGAAAAGAAAGGAATGCCGAGCAAAGGATTTGTTCATACCCTCAACTCAACAGCAATAGCAACAACGAGGGCAATAACCGCAATTATCGAGAACTATCAGCTCGAAGATGGCAGAGTCGAGATTCCGAAGGTGCTTAGGAAATATCTGGAGAACATAGATTCCGCTCCTAAGGATTATATACTGCCAAGAAGCTCTCGAAAGGCGTAAGGATTTCACAGCCATCTTTCTTGATAACCACCAGATCCTCCACCCTAACCCCTCCTATTTTTCTGTAATAAAGCCCGGGCTCGATCGTTACAACCATTCCGCTCTTCAGCTCTACATCTACATCGCTCAATCTTGGCTCTTCATGAACTTCAAGTCCTACTCCATGCCCAGTGGAATGTATAAAACCTTCTCCACCCCTTGTTTCATACCCATGACTCTTCAAACAGTCTTTTACTGCATTGTGAACATCCTTTCCATTCACTCCATCTTTAAGCATCGAGATTGCTTTTTTCTGCGCTTCTATCACAGCCTTCAGCATCTCTTCTATTTCCGAATTTTCTCGAATTAGGATCGTTCTCGTGAAATCCGCACAGTAACCAGTTCTTAAATTCCTTGGAAAAACATCAACGAGAAGATGATCCTCAATTTTACCTTTTCCAAGCTCATGTGGATCAGCGGATAGCTTTCCGGTTGAGCAGATCGTGTCTTCAGCAATTAAACCATAGGAAAATAGCTCTTTTTCAAGAAATCTGCGTGCAAGATCACAGGTGATTTTTTTATTAGATTTAATCCTTTTATAGAATTTATGAAAAACTTTTAAAAGAAAAGAACAGTTCTGCTTTATTTTTTCCAATTCCTCTGCCCTTTTAATTGCTCTTAGCTTGTAAAAAGGATTTTCAATCGTTTCAACTTCAAAAATCTTTTGAAGTTCCAATGCGAGAAAGGCAGGAAATTCGTTTGGAATTAGCACTTTCTTAGCTCTACCTTCTTTCAATCTCTCAACAAGAATTTCCGCAATCGCTTTTCTTGGACTTCCAAGCTCCTTTAGTTTTTTCTCATACCCAAGCTTTTCAAAGCTTGCGATCTCCTTAACTCTACTCTCCCTCAAAGCCCTTCCAAGCTCCATTTCTGGCAAAAGAAGAAGATCTGTGCCATCAATGCCGATCAGATAGAACATCGTTGCAGAGCTTTTAAACTTCGTCGCATAACTGAAGTTCACGTTTCCTGAATGCATTAAGAAAAAATCCGCATTTTTCTCTTTTAAAAGTTCAATCACTGCCATATAAGGATCTTAGCCCAACCTTCCGCAACG
>JANXDV010000099.1 GCA_025058955.1 Archaeoglobaceae archaeon
TCCATTCCCTTTGGACCAAGGGTGCTCCTTACCGCTTCTGCAATGATCCTTGCAGCGGTTATGTTCATCCTCTGTGCATCTCTTCCAACAGTCCTCTGAGTTCCCTCTTTAAGTATAAGCACAGGTGTGCCTTGTAGCACCGCCATTCAACCACCTCCTTACAGAGATTGGTGGATAGGTATTTCTATATAAAGTTTTCGTCTAGTCCTTAAAATTGATTCAGGAGATATGAAGACTACAAGCAAAATGTTTTTAATACTTGCCTGCAACAATCAAGAAATCGAAATAGAGGTGTGAAATTTGAAAGAATTTAGAGAATTTGAAAGGAAACCACCAGTGCAAGTTGGAGATGTGAGGAGTGTTAAAATTGAAGCCATGGGTAGTAGCGGAGATGGAATAGCGAAAATAAATGGATTCGTTGTTTTCGTGCCTGGTGTAAAGTTGAACGATGAGGTAACTGTTAAGGTTACCAAAATCCTCAGAAAATACGGATTCGCTGAAGTTGTTGAGTGAAAGGTCTAATCCCTTTCACAAATTTTTTAAACAAACCCTAAATCTTCTTTAACATTGATAGCTCCTCTCAATGCAATTTCATAGAAGTTTTCGAGAGGCATTATTTTTTCAATCAGCCTTATACGCTCTCTATCGCAACCCGCTGCAAAGCTCTTCTCTTTGAATTTCTTTTTTATAGTTTTAACAGTTACATCGGTTATTCTACCACCTTTAACAAGAGCACAAGCGATTATGAGCCCAGAAATGCTGTCAGAAGCTTGTAAAGCTATCTCAATCGGCTTCTCGTAGTTTCCAAAGAGCATGTGATTATGTCCCCTTACAAATTCCGCTATATCTGAAAAACCCTCTTTTACCAATATCTCTCCACCAATAACTCCGTGCTTGCTCATATCTCCCTTGCATAGCTCGTAATCTATATCGTGTAGCAATCCAACTTTCCACCAGAGCTCCGCATCCTCTTTAAGCTCTTTTGCAACTTCTCTCATTATTCCAGCAACCGCAATGCAATGTTTTATCAGACTTTCATCTTTAACGTATTTTCTTAAAATCTCAAGCATCCAAAAATCCCCCTATATTTTCCTTAGCTCCACTTCCATGCTTCTCAAGTCAAGAATCGCAAATCTTCCCCAATTAACGGGACCGGGATTAATTGCTAATCTCTCCTCTTTTATAACTCCAAAGCTTTCGTGAACGTGCCCCGTGATTGAGATCTGAAATCTCTCGATATACTTTCGAATTGCTTCGCTTCCTATGTTCTCTCCGTAGTTCGTTTTGTCAAGAATTCCTTTTGCTGGAGAATGAGAGACGAGAATGTTGAAATCTGAAAACTTAAAACCCTTTATTATTTCCTCGTAGTCCTTCTCGGTGTATTCTGATGGTGTTCCGAACGGTGTTTTTAGAGAACCTCCGATTCCATGGATCGTAAAATCATCCAGATTCAAGCTTTTGCCATGAATGAAATTTATTGCGCTCAGCTCATAACTCAAGATCTCCGGATGATCGCAGTTTCCATGAACCGCATAGCACTCTGGAGCATATTTTGAAACTATTTCGTCAATTGTAACGACATCTTGCTTTTTGAAATGTGTAAGATCCCCAGAGATTAAAAGAAGATCGAATTCAGTTTTTTTCAGGATCTCTTCAAGGTTCTTCGTATTTGAGTGAATGTCTGAAAGTAAAAGGAGCTTCATATCACGAAGACTTCACCATTTTTCGGAGCAAATGCATCTACACCAATGTTTTGCCTAATCCAGCTTGCAAAATCTTCACACTTTTCTCCATGCATTGTGAAAACGACTTCAGCACCTTTGTCCACAGCGATCTTTACAAATTCCTTCAGCTGTTTGTCATCCGCATGAGCGGAGAAGTCATATTGCTCTACCTTCATCTTCAGCTTTACAATTCTCGTCCCAAGGTTGATCATTCCATGCTTTAGTGCCATGTCTCCATTCGTTCCTTCAACTTGGTAGCCAGTTATAAGTAGCTTTGACTTTGGATCTTCATAAACCCTTGAGATGTAGAAGATCGCTGGTCCACCGTTCAGCATTCCCGCGGTTGTCACTATCACCGCTGGTTCCCTTAAGATCTCTTCTCTCTTCTTCCACTCAACCCATTCCGCTTTTTTGAATGCTCTTCTGAGAGCCTTTGGATCTTTTATAAAATCCGGATGCCTTTCTAAGAGCTTAAAAACTTCTTTTCCAAGTCCGTCAACATAAGGAGTGATCCCATGGCTCTCTAAAATCATCAGCACTTCCTGAGTTCTTCCAACAGCAAAAGCAGGAATTATAGCATGTCCTCCTCTTTCTATCGTCTCAACAACGCTCTCCACAAACTTCTCCTCAAGTTCCTTTCTATTTGGATGCTCAACACCATAGTATGTGCTCTCTACAATGAGTATATCTGTCTCTGGAAAGCTTAGATCTGCTTTTTCAAGCAATCTTGTGTTCTCGAGTTTTATGTCTCCAGAGTAAAGAACGCTGATCTCATCTCTCAAGTGAACTATAGCACTTCCTGGCACATGTCCAGCGTTAAAGAACTCCACTTCGAAATCCGCTATTTCCACAGGTTCATTATATCCTAACTCAACACAGTTGCTTTCAAACTGTCTAAGCTCTTTTTTGGAGAAAGGAGGGGGTTGCATTACATTGAGAGAGTCTTGGAGTAGAATGCTTGCTAAATCAATTGAGGGAGGGGTTAAGTAGACACGTGGATCGTAATACATTAGGTTGGGAGCAAATCCAACATGATCCAAATGAGCGTGAGAGACCAAGATCGCTTTCGGGGAGAAATCAAGTGGATACTCTGGTGGAGAAGATGGTTTAATTCCATAATCTATTACTAAAGAATCCACCGCTACCGCGGATCTTCCAACTTCTCCACATCCGCCCAAGAACTTTATCGTTGACACCTTATTCAATACTCGAAGAGGTAATATATCTCTTTCGTTTGATTTGTTAACACATTTTAAAATATTATAAGATGGAAAAGTTTTTATATTGGCTATTGGATTAATTTTGTAGCTTTGAGGTGGTGAAATGAGAGAAAATTGGGCTACACGTGCAGGATTTATTCTCGCAGCAATTGGCTCTGCTATAGGCTTGGGCAATATATGGCGTTTTAGCTACTTAGCACATGAGAACGGTGGAGGAGCGTTTCTGATTCCATACTTCGTTGCTCTGTTTGTCACTGGTATCAGCTTGCTAATGGTCGAGTTTGCCTTGGGACACAAGTTCAAAGCGAGTGCTCCAATGGCTATGAGGCAAATAGGTAGAAAATTCGAATGGATTGGCTGGT
>JANXDV010000009.1 GCA_025058955.1 Archaeoglobaceae archaeon
GGAATGTCTGCAATGGACATAATCATGAGAGACTTCAAAGATTTTAACATGGGTGGAAAGAAGGTTGGAATTGGGCAAATAGAGCTTCTTGATCTTTCACTAATTGAAAGCAAGAGGGAGGAAATTTACAAGGAGCTTGTAAAGAAGAAGAGTGAGGGTTATCACAGCGTATTTTTGATGCTTACTGACATAATTAAAGAGGGGACTGAGTTAATGGTTGTAACAGAAGATCCAAAGGTTGTTGAAAAGGCTTTTGGGAAGAAGCTTGAGGGAAGAAGTGTTTGGCTAAATGGGGTGATGAGTAGAAAGAAACAAGTGGTTCCACCACTTGAAAAAGCATTTTCTTAAATTTTTATAGATCTCCAAATCCAGAAGTGAATTCAACACCCTTAGCTATGCAAAGTCCTTTGATCCTTTCCGCAATTTCTTTCCAATCTGTTCTTCTTGCCTTCTCCGCAAGTTCTTTCGCATAGCCTGACATGAATGGTTTCACTCTATATTTGTCGTAATAGAGCAAGCTATTGGTTGCTTTCGCAATTTCTACGATCTCTTCAAAACTTTTCTCACTGATCTCTGGAATAATTGGTCCAAGAAAGATCCACGTCTTTATTCCCTCTCCAGAGATCTTCTCCAGTGCTTTAACACGAGCACTTGGCTTTGGAGCATTTGGTTCAATTAGCTCAGCAATTCGATCTTCAAGCGTCGTGATCGTGAATCCAACATCCACAATTTCTTTTTTTTCAAAAAGAAGATCCAGATCTCTAAGAACGAGATCACTCTTTGTCTGAATACTCACCTTAAAGCCATTCTCAAGCAAAATTCGCAAAACTTCTCTTGTAATTCTTTCCTTAGCTTCAATGCTCTGATAAGGATCAGTTATTGTGCTCAAGCCAACAACTCCTCTTTTCCTCCTTCCTATCTCCTTTAGAAGAGTCTCGGCTATGTTTTCTTTCACAACAACGATCTTTCCCCAATTTTTCGCTATTCTCGCATCGCAGTAAAGCCTTGCGTAGCAATAGATGCAACCGTGAGAGCAACCAATATATGGATTTATTGTATAATCCAGTCCGGGCAAATTGCTCTTTCCGAGAGCACTTTTAACTTTTTTTCTCTCTAAAAGAAGCTCCATAGTGTTCTCTGAGCCTTTATGAATGAGATCAACTTTGAGTTTCTCACCCAATTCTCAATCCCTATCCTCGAAAATTTCGAAAGATATTCCATGGCTTCATCAAGGCTGTTGAACTCTACAAAACTTTGATTGAAGCATTTTCTAAGCATCTCCCTTACAAACCATACGCCAATTGGGATCTTAAAGCCGGGATAGATCTCTCTCCATAAAATTGCACCTGCTTGCCTTCCTATTTTTCGGAGATATTCCGCTGTGGCAAGTCTTGAAGCATAATAACAACCTCCAAGCGAAGCATATGTTTTCCTACCTTTGTGATCTTCCCAATCAGTCTCAACAACAACTTCATCGCCATAGTTCCAAGTAGTTTGCGGAAACCATGCTTCGCCCCATTCAAAGCACCAAGTCCTTGGAATTAAGATGACCATGAAGAGATTGTTTCTCTCATTAAGCACGAAGACTCTGTAGTGATCCAGCTCCTCCATTTCCTTAACTTCATCTAAGATCTGTTTCGAGATCGTATCGTCAACTGCTGTTATCGCCCATCTCGTTGGAACGAGCCTTCTTTTTATCCCAAGAGCACCAGCGGAAAGTAGTTTTTGAATATGAGATACAACAATGCCTTTTTCATACAAAAGTCGCATTGCTTCAAATGCGCCAAGATCTTGACTTTCATAAACTTCTTCGACGATTTTTGGCGCTTTTGGAGTGCTACAAATCTTTACATCCTTTGCAGGTGCTGAAGGTCCCATTGGTGGAATTGAGTCATCAAAGAAGATCCTTGGAATGGGCGGTTTCTCAAAAGTAACTTCAAGCTCAACTGGTTTTTCGTAAAGACTGATCTCTTGCAGAAGATTCGCTTCTTTAGACTTCGGATCTCTAACGTCAGTTATGAACTGTCCATGAACGAGAGAGTGGCGAAAATCGAGTATTTTCTCAATGGGAATTTCCGCCCATAATTCAGGCTTATCGTAGAGCGTTGTATCTCCAACAACTGGTGGCACCGCAGGGCAAACTCTAACCTTGGGATAATTTGCCCTTCCAACGAAAAGAGAAGGGGGAGATGAGCCAAAGAGCTCGTTAAAGCTTAAATCAACTTTTATCCTATAACCAGAAAGCATAGGACAATTGGGGAGATTGCACAACATTCTTCCTCTGCAAAGGATACACAGCTTTGGATCGAAATTCTCCACATTCTCTTTCCAACACAAACTTTAAAAATCTTTTTTTATCCGAATACTGTGGAGAGAGCTCTTCGCTTCGTTTTGCTAATGGGAATCGTGAGCCTTCTTGGAGACACAACTTACGAAGGAGCAAGAAGCGTCATGGGCGCATATCTTGCAACTTTTGGAATCTCTGCTTTATTGCTTGGTTTAGTCGTTGGAATTGGTGAACTTCTGAGCTATGGCTTCCGAATCTTTTCAGGCTACCTTGCAGACAAATCGCAGAGATATTGGGCTTTCACTTTTGTAGGTTACGCCCTTATTTTCTCAATTCCTCTCATCGCACTCACAGATTCTCTTGCAATAATTCTTCTGCTCATAATATTGGAGAGACTTGGAAAAGCTCTTCGTTCACCCGCTCGCGATACTCTTATTTCATTCGCAACCGCAAAAATCGGCAGAGGAACTGGTTTTGGAATTCATGAAGCGCTCGATCAAATCGGAGCGGTTCTTGGTCCATTCATCTTCTTCCTGATCTTATACATGGGCTATGGATACAAAGAAGGCTTTCTAATTTTGTTCATTCCTACTTTTCTCTTACTTCTAACTCTTTTGAGTGCAAAACAAAGCTATGTGGGCGAAGAGGTTCGAAAAGAAGGTGATAATGGGCTTAGCAAAGTTTTTTGGCTTTACATAATCTTTACGATTTTTGCAGTTGCTGGATTGGTGAACTTTCAGCTTTTGGCATATCACTTCAAAATTAGATCCATTTTCTCCGATGAGCTCATCCCAATACTTTATGCATTGGCGATGGGTGTAGATGCAATTTCTGCCATTTTAATTGGCAAAGCTTACGACAAATTAGGCTTGAAATGTCTAATCTTGATTCCAGTCCTAACTCCGATCTCTGTAGCTTTATCTTTTGGAGCAAACCCAATCTTGGGCTTGATCCTTTTTGGTGCGATCATTGGAATGCAGGAATCAATCATGCGAGCGGGAGTTGCTGAAATGACTGGAATGGGAAAAAGAGCAACAGCTTATGGAATCCTAAACACAGGTTTTGGTTTAGGCTTCTTCATTGGAAGCTTTTTAATGGGCATTCTTTACGAGATCTCCGTGGATTACATAATTTTGTTCTCCCTGATCATTGAGCTAATGGCTTTTGGGATCCTAATGCTGATAATCAGACGAACTAAAGGCTGAATATTTTTTAGCACCTCCTTCGCTGTATCCGTCGAGATCGAGCAAAACAGAGTGAAATCCAAGCTCATGCAAACCCTTTCTTAGCTCAAGTAATCTCCGAGAATCTAAAAATCTCCAAAGATCTTCTTGATTAACTTCAACTATGGCAATACCCTTTAAGTCACGAACTCTGACATTTTTAACTCCAAAAAGTCTTAATATATTGTTTTCTGCTAAATCAATCCTTTCAAGAGCCTCTGCGGTGATCTTAAATCCATACGGTATTCTGGTGGCGAGACATGCAATAGCGGGATGATCGTGGAAGGAGAAGCCCATAGATTTTGCAATCGCTCTTATTTCCTCTTTTTCGAATTCAAACTTCACCCAAGGGCTTAAAACTTTACTTTCTTCCAAAACCGCTCTGAATCCCGCTCTATCTCCTTTAAGATCACTTGAATTTGTCCCCTCAAAGACTATTTCGAATCCTCTGTTATTTGCAAGGCTTAAAAGGGATTTAAGGATGTATTTTTTGCAGTAGTAGCATCGATCTTTTGAATTTTCGACGAACTCTTTTATTCCAAGAATATCTAAATCAAGAAATTCATGCTTAACGCCAAGTTCGATTGCAATCTTCTTGGCATTTTCAATCTCTCTGCTCGGTATAGCCTTTGTTTTTATCGTTACCGCTAAAACTTCCTCAATTTCCTCTTTGCAGATTGCAGTTAACGTTGCACTGTCAACTCCTCCACTGAATGCGATCACGGCATTTTTGAAAGAGCCTAAGAATTTTCTCAGCTTTTCAAGTTTTTTAATAGTTTCAGATTTTAGCATAGGCTTCTATGATCTCCTTAAAAGCTTGAAGAACGTATTCTACTTCCTCTTCCTTTAGACCATAGGTTGAGAGCTTGAAATGCTTCGTTAGCCCCGCTTTAATCCCATGGATCCTTCTCTTCTTAAATTCTCTGTAGAGGAAAAATCGACCATCTTTAGCCTTTTTCGAGATCTCGTAGAGAATTTTGGCTTCAAAGAACATTAAATCGTGGTTGTGTGGTTTTTCACCGAGTTGAATTATTCCCATTTCCTCCATTCTCGAAGAAAAGTATCTTGCTTTTTTAACTTCTTCATCCCATCGCTCTACTCTCTTCTTAACAGTTGGAAAAGATGCCATGAGCGTGATCAGGCTTGCACCTCTTGCGGTGCATCCAAGAAATTCTATTTCCTTGTTCTTATACTTTTTTGATCTCTTTAGCACCACTTCCTCCCATTCCCTATTCATTCCAAGAACCCCTATGGGACCAGTTGAAGCCATAGATTTGTGTCCACTTCCAACTATGAAATCCGCTCCAATTTCTTTCAATTTAACAGGCATTCTACCAACCGCATAAGCACCATTCACAAGCAGAGGAATTCCATGAGCTCTGCAGATTGCTGAGATCTTTTTAACATCAGGCAGATTGCCATAGTTTCCATCAGGAAACGTTATAAGAGCTAAAACGATCTCTCCCTTTCTCTTTGTTTCCTCAAGAACTTCTTCGAATTTTTCTGGTTTGATTAGATACTCGGGATAACCTGTATTCGGAACTTCTGCGATACTTAGCTTCGCTCTTTCTGCAGAGACGTAGCTCGAATAATGGGCATTTCCATCCATCACGATCCAACCATCTTTCTTTGCAAGTGCATTCATAACAACAAACATCGCCTCTCTTGCTCCAGTTGTGATCCTTGCGATGTCGCAACCCAAGAACTCCGGAAGCTCTTTGTGAACAAAATCATAAACCGGGGGATTTTTGATCTCATCCAATCTTCCTTCACAAAAATCGCAAATGCTATAGCCATCTCCCCATTCAAGCAACGCTTCTTTGGCTTCTTCAGTCAATTTTCCTCCAGTTTGGAGTGGGTCAATGTTGATAAAGTCCTTCGTTTGTCTTTTGAGCATGAAAGATTTCCGTTTGGAATAAAAAATTTCTTTCGATCACTGAAAAATTTATTTCCTATGTGATCAAACTGTTGATGTGAAACTTCCACCTTCGATGAGGAGTAGAAAAAGATATATTGCCTTCAGGCTTATAAGTGAAAAAAGCGTGGATGAGAAAGCAATAGCGGAAGCGATGGTGAGAAATATCGCCACTTTGTTTGGCGAAGTTTCGGCAGTGGAGTGTGGATTGAAGCTTGAAAAGTTTGATGGAGAGAAGGGAATCGTGAGATGCAATCTCGAAGCGTTGGAAAAGGTTATGATAGCTTTGACGCTGATTGATAAAATAGGAGAGGGAAATGTTGCTCTGCTCACTCTTGGAATGAGCGGGACTTTGAGAGGTTGTAAGAAAAAGTTGGAGGTGTTAGCATGAATCTTCCACAAATGGGATATGATCGGGCTATAACAGTCTTTAGCCCAGATGGAAGGCTGTTCCAAGTTGAGTATGCAAGAGAAGCGGTAAAAAGAGGTGCGACTGCAGTAGGAATAAAGGTTGGAGAGGGCGTAATTCTTGTTGCGGATAAAAGAGTTGGGAGCAGATTACTTGAAGCGGATACAATAGAGAAAATTTACAAAATAGATGAACATATCTGTGCTGCCACTTCTGGACTTGTTGCGGATGCGAGAATTCTGATCGAAAGAGCGAGAATTGAAGCTCAAATTAATAGACTCACTTACGAGGAGCCAATAACTGTTAAGGAGCTTGCAAAGAAAATTTGTGATTTCAAACAGCAGTTCACACAATATGGAGGGGTTAGACCATTTGGTGTCTCTCTCCTGATCGCTGGGGTAGACAAGGTTCCAAAGCTATACGAAACAGATCCAAGTGGTGCTTTGCTCGAATACAAAGCCACAGCAATTGGAATGGGTAGAAATGTTGTTGTGGAGTTCTTTGAGAAAGAATACCGTGAAGATCTGAGCTTTGAAGAGGCTTTGCTCTTGGCTTTGGTTGCAATTGGAAAGAGCATCGAAAATGAGATAAGTGCCAATGATATAGAAGTTGGCTACGTGAAGACTGACGAAAAGCAGTATAAGGAGATGACTCCCTTAGAGCTCAAAAAATACGTTGAAAAAGCAAACGAGAGGATAAGAGAAGAGCTGAAGAAGTAGTATGGTATCTCTTGAAAAAGCTGTGATCGCGAGAATAAAGAAAGGTGGAAGCGACTACGAGATCTTCGTTGACCCATACTTAGCAAGAGATCTTAAGGAGGGCAAAGAAGTAGACTTTGAAGAGCTTCTTGCGGTAGAAGAAATTTTTAAAAACTCTAAAAAAGGAGAGAGAGCTTCTTCAGAGGAACTCCAGAAGGTCTTTGGGACTACAAATCCGAGAGAAATTGCGAGAATTATAATACTGGAGGGGGAAGTTCAAATCACCGCGGAGCAGAGAAGAGAGATGCTTGAGGCAAAAAAGAAGCAAATTATAACTTTTATTAGTAGAAACTCAATTGATCCGAGAACAAACGCTCCCCATCCTCCTGCAAGGATTGAAAGAGCGCTTGAAGAAGCAAAGGTTCACATAGATATTTTTAAACCTGTTGAAGCACAGATAAAGGATATTGTAAAAGCTTTAAAGCCTATTTTACCTCTGAAATTTGAAGAGATGGAAATTGCAATAAAAATACCATCGCAATACACTGGAAAAGCGATTTCAGCACTTTACAATTTTGGAGGGGTTCTCAAGGAGGAATGGCAGAAGGATGGAAGCTGGATCTGTGTAATGAAGATCCCATCTGGAATGTATGGTGAGTTGATGGATCTTCTCGGCAGAGTGAGCAAAGGAGAAGCTTTGACGAAGATCTTGAGGAGGATCGGATGAGGAAGATCGTTTTACCAGGGGATCTATTGTCGACAAATCCTAAACTTGCGGGTTATGGAACTTATGTGGAAGGTGATAAAGTTTTTGCACGGATCATTGGAATTTATGAGCAAACAGATAACGCTATTCGAGTCATACCTCTGAAGGGAAAGTATAATCCTTCAGTAGGAGACACGATCATCGGTATTGTTAGAGAAGTTGTTTCCAATGGTTGGAATGTTGACATTAATTCCCCTTACCAAGCTTTTCTACCTTTAAGCGAAAATCCAGAAGCTAAGCCAGGAAAAAAGCTGAATGAAATTCTTGAAATTGGAGATGCGATCATCGCAAAGGTCATGAGCATCGATCCGAGAATGAGAGTGACAATAACAATGAAAGACAAGGTTTGTAGAGCCATAAGATTCGGAAGAATAGTTGCAATAAATCCAGCAAGGGTTCCGAGGGTTATAGGAAAGAAAGGTAGCATGATCAAGCTCATAAAAACGGAGCTTGATGTTCAAATCGTAGTTGGACAAAACGGCTTAATTTGGCTAAATGGCGATCGAAAGAAGGTTGCGATTGCTGAGGAGGTTGTTTATCTGATCGAAGAAGAGGCCCACACCGAAGGACTTACAGATCGAGTAGGGGAATTTATAAGGAGGAGAAAGAATGTCCAGACCGGATAAGTTTATTGTTGATGGAAGAAGACTCGATGGAAGACTTCCCGATCAGCTTAGACCAATAAAGATCGAGGTAGATGTTTTAAAGAGAGCGGATGGCTCTTGTTACGTAGAAATGGGAAAAAATAAAGTAGTTGCAGCGGTTTACGGTCCAAGAGAGGCTTTTCCAAGACACATTCAGGATCCAAGCAAAGTTGTTGTGCGCTATCGCTATAACATGGCTCCTTTTAGTGTTGAAGAACGCAAACGTCCTGGACCAGATCGAAGAAGCGTTGAAATTTCAAAGGTGAGCAAGGAAGCCTTTGAGGCAATAATAATGAAAGAACTTTTTCCGAGAAGCGTTATAGACATCTTCGTTGAAGTTTTGCAAGCAGACGCTGGAAGCAGAACCGCATGCATAAACGCTGCAAGCGTAGCCTTAGTCGATGCAGGAATTCCAGTGAAGGGTATGCTGACTTCTGTTGCTGTTGCAAAGGTGGATGGCACTTTGGTTCTTGATCCAATGAAAGAGGAGGACAACTTTGGTGAAGCGGACATGCCTTTTGCTTTCCTAATCAGAGGAGGAAAGATCGAGTCAATTGCTTTACTTCAGATGGATGGCAGAATGACGAGAGAAGAGATCAAAGAAGCTCTAAATTTAGCTAAAAAAGGTGCAATGGAAATTTACAACCTTCAGAGAGAGGCGATAATGAAGCAATTTGTCGAGGAGGAGGAAGAAAATGCCTGAAGACATACTGGTAGACATAAAAAAGGACTACGTCTTATCAAAGCTAAAAGAAGGGGAGAGAATAGATGGTAGAAAATTTGACGAGTTTAGAAAAGTTGAAGCAAAAGTAGGAGTAATTGAAAAGGCTGAAGGATCTGCATTGGTTAAACTTGGTAACACTCAGGTAGTTGTTGGAATTAAAATGCAACCCGGAGAACCTTTTCCTGACACACCGGATAAGGGAATTATAATCGTGAATGCTGAACTCGTTCCACTTGCATCTCCAACATTCGAACCTGGACCACCTGATGAGACTTCAGTTGAGCTTGCGAGAGTGGTGGATCGTGGAATAAGAGAAAGCGAAGCGGTAGATCTATCAAAGCTGTGCATCGAGGCAGGTAAAAAAGTTTGGATCGTTTTTGTTGACATCCATGCTCTCGATGATGATGGCAATTTGCTCGATGCGTCCGCAATAGCATCAATTTTAGCTTTAATGAACACAAAAGTCCCAGCAAGTAGGTTTGGTTTAGGAGAAGATTATGAATTGCCTATAAACGATGTTCCTATTTCTGTTACATCTTTGGTGGTTGGAGACAAGTTCTTGGTTGATCCTTCAAGAGATGAGCTGAGTGTGGGAAATACAACGCTAACTGTTACTGTTGATCGGAATGAAAACATAGTGGCAATGCAAAAGAGTGGAGATTACCTTTTATCAGAGTCTATGCTTGAAGAAATTTTAGAGACAAGCATAAAAGTGGCAAAAAATCTTAGAGAAGATCTTCTAAAGCAGATTTCAAAGTCTTGAGAGAATTTCGTCGATGTTACTTATTTCTTCCTCGATTTTCGCAATCGCTTTACTGCAGTCTAAAAACTCCAGCGGACTCTCGCATTTGGGACAGATAAAATTCATAGAGATTGCTTCATCATAACTTACCTTTATACACATGTTTGGGCAGAGATAGTAAACTGCATTCCTCTCATTTTCCAATTTTTCAACAAGCTTCTCTTTTGTCTTTTGAAGCTCCCTCTTTAAAACGAGTTTAGCTTTATCGTAGTTCAGTTTCCAATAGTATTCCATCCAACCTGTTTCATCATCTTTCTTTCTCCGATATTCCGCAATCCCAAGCTCATACATTGCAAAAAGAGCTTTCCTGATCTCGTTGATCTCTATTCCAAGTTCGAGAGCAAGTTGGTCATCCGTGAATTCCCCCTCTATTCCAAGTGAATACAAAATCGCTCCTATTTCCCCTGCAACTCTTGAGATCAATTCACCCAGCAACTCCTCTCCTTTTGTCAGCACTTTCACAACACTATCATTATCCTTCAAATTATTTTAAGCTTGCGTGTCAAACACTTTTAATGTGCAATTAGAGTATAAAAATTGAGATGCTCTTATTTGAGCACTTTAATTTCACGAAGGCTTAAATACAAACCACTTATTCTTTTCTTATGCAAGAAACTCCACTTCCAGAAATAAACATAGGTCTCGTAGGTCATGTTGATCATGGTAAAACTACGCTTGTGGCAGCATTAAGCGGAGTATGGACAGATCGACACAGCGAGGAGATAAAGCGCGGGATCTCGATCAAACTTGGCTATGCGGATGCAACTTTTCGAAAATGTCCCCAATGCGATGAGCCCGATGCATACACCACTGAACCAGTCTGCCCAATTCATGGTGTCGAGACGGAAATTCTAAGAACTGTAAGCTTTGTTGACAGTCCAGGGCATGAGATGCTAATGGCCACAATGTTAAGCGGTGCTGCGATCATGGATGGTGCGGTTCTTGTGATCGCTGCGAATGAAAAATGCCCCAGACCGCAGACAAGGGAGCACCTTTCTGCACTTGAAGTGATTGGAGTTAAGAAAATCGTAATAGCCCAGAATAAGATCGATATAGTCCAAAAAGAGAGAGTTCTTGAGAGCTATAAAGAGATAAAGGCTTTTGTAAGTGGGACTATTGCTGAAAAAGCTCCAATAGTTCCAATTTCTGCTCAGCAGAAGATCAATATCGATGCTTTAATTAAAAAAATAGAGGAAACAATTCCTACTCCTGAGAGAGACCTAAAATCACCACCTTTGATGCAGATCGCAAGAAGCTTTGATGTGAATAAACCAAAGACTAAACCAGAGAACTTGGTAGGAGGAGTGGTTGGTGGAAGCTTGATGAGAGGAAAGCTTAGGGCGGGAGAGGAGATCGAAATTCGTCCGGGAATAAAAAAGGACAAGGATTGGGAGCCGATTACTACGACTGTTGAGAGTATCATGGCTTCTGGTAGGCAAATAGAAGAAGCTACGCCTGGAGGATTGATTGGTGTTGCTACAAAACTTGATCCCTTCCTAACAAAGGCGGATGCTATGGTTGGAAACGTTCTTGGGCTTCCGAATGAGTTGCCACCAGTTTTAAAGGAATTCACAATGGAAACGAATCTGTTCAGAACGGTTGTAGGTATTGAGGAAAACCTTGCAGTGGAAAAAATAAAAACAAATGAACCTTTAATGCTTGCAGTGGGCACTTCGATCACGCTTGGCGAAGTTAGATCGGTAAGAGATGCCATCGTAGAAGTTTCTTTGCGAAGACCAGTTTGTGCCGAGCAAGGATGGAGAGTTGCGATCAGCAGAAGGGTTGGAGGGAGATGGAGGCTAATAGGCTCGGGAGTGATCGTGTAATTTTTGACACAAATGCATTGATCTACGCTGTTAAAAACAAACTCGATTTTTCAAATTTAAAAATTGTAGTCCCAAAAGCGGTTCTGGATGAGCTTAAGAGGCTTGAAAGCAAGCTTTCAGGAGAAGAAAAGACCGCAGTTAGAATTGCACTTAAGCTAATCGAAAATTTTGAATTCGTTGACAGCTCTGAAGGGGATGAAGGAATTCTTGAAACCGCAAAAAAACTTGGTTGTGGTATCATTACGAATGATAAAGAACTTAGGAGGAAAGCGGAGAAACTTGGATTGGCTGTTGGATATATCAAGCTCGGGAAGATCGTTTTTTAGCGTATGCCAGAAAATTTTAGATTTTTGAATTATTAGCTATAAGCTCGACAACTCTACCAATCACTATGATCGCTGGTGGTGAAATTCTTTCCAAGGCGACTTTTTCCGCAATATCGCAAAGTTTACCAACAACAAGCTTTTCTTCATCCGAATAACCTTTTTCTATAACCGCCACTGGTGTTTCTGGATCTTTTCCATGATCGATGAGATTTTTGCAGATCATTTCGATATTCGAGAGCCCCATGAGCACCACGATCGTTGCGTTCAGCTTTGCCAAAGCTTCCCAATTCATTCTTTCTCTGCTCTCTTGTCCAGTGATGAAAACAACCGCTGGATCGTATTTGCGATGAGTAACTGGAATCCCAACTTTTCCTGGAACCGCAATTGCTGAGCTTATTCCTGGGACATATTCAAATTCGATTCCATTCTTTTTCAGAAACTCCACTTCTTCGCCACCTCTTCCAAAGACAAACGGATCTCCACCTTTAAGCCTCACAACAATTTTTCCCGCTTTAGCGTATTCTAAAAGCATTCTGTTTATCTCCTCTTGTTCGAACTTATGAGCTCCTCTTCTTTTTCCAACATTTATCAGCTCTGCATTCGTTTCCTTTAGAAACTCTGCAACTTCTCCAATGAGATCATCATATAAGATCACATCCGCTTTCTTTATAACTTCAAGAGCTTTTAATGTAAGCAGATCTTTCTTTCCCGGTCCAGCGCCAACGATATAGACTTTACCGCTCACTTTTTATCCTCCTTGCGATCTCTAAAGCCTCTTTTATTGCGGAACTCTTGTTCAAAGTCTCTTCAACTCTGACATATCTTTCGCCGAGAATTTCGCAAAAAACCCTCAGCCTTTCTCCATTGACTTCTGCATAAACCCCAAATGGAACCGCACAACCAAAGCCAAGCTCCTTGGCTATAGCTCTTTCCACCTGAGCAGAAAGCCAAGTGTCTTCATCGTTCAAAAATGAAACTAATTCCTCTTCACCCTCTCTTGTTGCAACCGCTATTATCCCTTGATTCGGTGGGGGAACTATTAGATCAGGAGGAAAACGTTGATAATCCAATTTCAAGCCTAATCTTTGAATTCCCGCTTCTGCAACTATTATTGCATCGTAAAGCCCATCTTTCAGCTTCCTTAGTCTTGTATCCAGATTTCCTCGGAGATTTTCGAAATTTAGATCACTTCTTAGCCTTGAAAACTGTGCTCGCCTTCTAAGGCTTGAAGTCCCAATCTTAGCCCCTTCTGGAAGATCTTCGAGCCTCTCACCAGAGCGAGAAATTAGGGCATCGCATGGGCTATCCCTTTTAAGCACCGCAGAGATCTTTGTCCCCTCAACTCTTAAGCTCGGAACATCCTTGTAGCTGTGCACAGCTAAGTCGATCTCTTTTCTTGCAAGAGCCATGTCGATCGCTCTTACAAATGCTCCAATTCCTTTGAATTCGTGCAGTGGCTTATCTTTCATCACATCTCCAGCGGTCTTTATGATCTTGATCTCAGTTTCATAACCCTCTTTTTCGATTTTTTCAGCTACGAGCTTAGTCTGAGCCAAAGCGAGTTTGCTACCACGAGTTCCAATTTTTAGCTTCATAAAGCGTCGCCAATTGCCTCTATTGTCTTCTCCATATCCTCATCACTGTGTGCATAGCTCATGAAGCAAGTTTCGAATTGCGAAGGTGGTAAGAAGACACCTCTCTCAAGCAACTTCCAGAAGAATTTCATGAAAGCTTCTTTATCGAGCTTAAGCGCTTCAACGTAATTCTTTGGAGTTTTTCCGAAGTATAGACAGAACATTGAAGCTATTTGGGCAATTTCAACGCTCACATTTTTATCGCTTAGCAAATCTCGAATTCCACTACAGAGTTTTTTCGCCTTTTCAGCAGTTTTTTCAACAATCCGATCTCTTTCAAGGATCTTTACAGTCGTATATCCTGCTAAAAGGCTCATTGGATTTCCGCTAAATGTTCCCGCCTGATAAACGTCACCTGAAGGAGCGGTTCTTTCCATGATCTCTCTTCTACCACCATAGATCCCTATTGGCAGTCCACCACCAGCTATTTTTCCAAGCGTTGTTAGATCTGGCTTCACTCCATAGCACTCCTGAGCTCCACCCATTGCCATTCGAAAGCCTGTGATGATCTCATCGAAGATCAGCAAAACATCGTTCTCTTCTGTAATTTTTCGAACCTCCTTAAGATAATCTTTTTCTGGAATTATAAGCGCGGAATTTCCCATTACTGGCTCCATGATCACAGCTGCAACATTTTTGTTCTTTTCAAGCAATTCTGAAAGCTTCTCAGAATCATTGAAAGGAACTTGTAGGGTATTCTTCACGAAATCCTTTGGCACACCAGCAGAGTTTGGAATACCAAAAGTAGTCGCTCCACTACCCGCTTTAACCAGCACAGCTTCATGCGATCCGTGGAAGCTACCCTCGATTTTTACGATCTGATCTTTGCCAGTAAAACCTCTTGCAAGTCTCAATGCGGACATTGTAGCCTCACTTCCTGTGTTTACGAACCTAAGCATCTCTATAGATGGGTAAAACTTCCTTATGAGCTTCGCATACTCAACTTCAAGCTCGATTGGCGTTCCATAGATCCAACCTTTTTCAAGTTGCTCCTTCAAAGCTTCCTTCACTTCTTGATTTCCATGTCCCAAGATCAGAGCTCCAAAGGCTAAGCAGTAATCTATGAACTCATTTCCGTCGACATCAAAGAGCTTTGAGCCACTGGCTTTTGAGACGTAAAAAGGATAGGGCTTGAAAGCTCTTACAGGACTGCTTACTCCGCCGGGCATTAGAGTTAAAGCTTCTCTGTAGATTTTGCTCGACTTCTCAAGTTGCATGAAGATATTCTTCCAAAGATTTAAAATTCTTGATGTTTCAGAAAAATTTAGGAGGGAGTTTAGCTTATGAGAAAAATTTACGTTTTGTTATCTATACTAATTCTATCATCCGCCTTAGCAATCTCGTCCATTTTACAGCATTCTGAGAGCCCAACGGTTTACACTTACCGAATAGTAAAAACCTATCCCCATGATCCAAATGCGTTTACTCAAGGACTTGTTTTCGAAAATGGTTACCTTTACGAGAGCACAGGACTTTATGGCGGTTCAACAATTCGCAAAGTGGATTTAGAAACTGGCAAAGTCATTCAGTTGCGAGAACTTCCTCCTAATTACTTTGGAGAAGGAATTGCAGTTGTTGGGGATAAGATCTACCAGCTCACATGGAGAGAGCGAGTAGTTTTTGTTTACGACAAAAATAATTTCGAAGTTTTGAAAGAGATCCGCTATAGCGATCCAGCGGAAGGCTGGGGATTAACCTTTGATGGAGAGAAGCTGATAATGAGCGATGGATCCGCGAACCTTTACTTCATCGATCCAGAAACGTTTAAGATCATCGGAAAAATAGAAGTCCACGATGATAAGCCTATAGAAAAGCTCAACGAGCTTGAATTTGTTGAAGGCTTAATATATGCAAATGTATGGATGGAAGATAGAATAGCTATCATCGAGCCCAAAAAGGGCAAAATTTTGGCTTGGATTGACCTAAGTGGGATCTATAAAGATAGAAAAGACATAAACGATGTGCTAAATGGAATAGCCTATGATAAAGAAAAGAAGAGGCTTTTCATCACTGGGAAGCGATGGTCTAAGCTATTTGAGATCGAACTGGTTAGGAAATAAAGTTTAACTCAAAATAGCTCCAAATTTTCTCACAAAGCTTAAATTCTTTATTTTTAGCTTTCCAGAGATTATAAATTTCAGCTGTTTAAGAATTCCGGAGGTTAAGAGCATTGTGAGGGTATTGTAGTCCGCCACAGAGATCAATGCGGTGACCTTCTCTGGTCTCTCGTTTGAAACTCTTATACTCTCTCCGCTAAACTCTACCATTGCACCGACCCCTATTTCTCTAATCTCTAAAAAGAGTTTTCCATTCATTTTTTTAGCGATTTCAGCTTTCTTTTCTTCTTTTACCTTTTGCTCGATTAGCTGACCGAGCATGTTGGCAAAACCTTCTTCAGGATAACTAACTACGACCATAAAAAAAATCTGAGAGCAATTTATAAGCTTTGTTGGTTTTAAACAGGAAGATAAAATTTTAAAACAATAAATCAAAAATCGAGTATGCTCAGCAAATTGAAGCTGAAAGTGACGGAAAAATTTACACCTCTTGGCATTTTCATCGGAAAAAGGTTATCTCCTAACCAACTAACGATTTTTGCTCTAATTTTTGGTTTTTTCGCTTGCACTTTGATTATATATGGTAAAATAGTCTTTGGAGCGATCTTTGTCCTTTTGAGTGGTTTTTTCGATCTGCTCGATGGACTTGTAGCAAGAACTCAAAAAATGGTGACGAACTTTGGCGGTTTTCTTGACTCGGTTTTTGACAGATATGTTGACGTTCTTATATTCATTGCTCTTGGCTTATACGGAATAGATTGGCTTGTTGTAGCAATTGCGATGAGTGGAGCATTACTTGTGAGCTACACAAGAGCAAGAGCGGAGAAGTTCATTGAAAAATGCGACGTCGGGATTGCGGAAAGAGGAGAGAGAATGATCATTCTCTTCCTTGCCATGGTCTCAGGATACATTTACGAAGGTCTTGTGATCATCGCAATTCTCAGCCATCTTACAGCGGTTCAGAGGATCATTTACACTTACCAGAAGTCGAAAATCTTTAACTAAGCGCTTCAGTGTTTATTGGCGCAAAGGAATCTGGACTTATAACGAGATCGAGCACAAATGGTTTATCGCTTTCGAGCATGATTTTTATGCCTTCATCGATCTCGCTATCCTTTTCTACTCTAAAACCTTCAGCTCCAAATATTTCAGCAAGTTTTGCAAAATCTGGATTGCTGTGAAGTGTTCCGTAAATTCTACCTTCTTTCTGGAACTTTTGTCTGAAGTAGAGGACTCTATAGCTGTTGTCATTGACAACCACAACTTTAACCGCTATTTTCTCCCTAACCGCAGTCTCCAGATCTTGGATTGTCATCATGAACTCTCCATCACCTAAAACTGCAATAGACTCGTAGCCCAAAAGCTTCGCAGTCATTCCTGCTGGAAAACCGAAGCCCATGGCTCCATGATTTGTTGCAGCAAGGTAACTTCTTGGCTTCTTGGCTTTTAAGTAGTTTTGAGCGTAGAGCACATGCATTCCTTGCCCAGCACATACTACTGCGTTGCTGAGTTTTTCATTTAGCTTTTTGAAGAATAGATTAGGATTTGCAAAGCCTTCATACTTCATTTCACACAGCTGATCCAAGAATCCATCCCAGTTAGCTTTCCAGCTAATTATTTCCTCGATCCAGCTTTTATCCACTTTGTAATCCAATTTTTTAGCGATTCTTTTTGTAAAATCAACCGCATCGCTGTAGCTTATCAGAGAATAATTTATTTTTCCACCCGCCTCCTTATCGAGCGTCACCGCGATTATCTCTCCTTTTGGCATCATCCTATAGCTGTATGTGGTAATGTCTGAAAGCTGACAGCCTAAGCAGATAACACAGTCGGAATTCTTCAATGCTTTGTCAGCGTGAAAGCTTCCACCGCCAAATCCCACTCTTCCAAAGCAAAGTTCATGCTCTTCACTGATCGCTCCTCTGCCATTGCCAGTCGTTACAACAGGTATTCCAGTTTTATTTACAAGTTCTATTAAAGCCTTGCTCCCTTCTGGACTATTCAAACCGTAACCCGCGACGATCAATGGTCTTGAAGACCTCTTTATGATCTCTACCGCTCTTTCCACTTCTTCATCTCTTGCAAAAGCTTTCGAGATCTTTAACTTTGGCTTTGAATATTCGCAAGCTTCTTGCCATAGATCTTCAGGAATTTCTACATAAACTGGTCCACATTCATTTATCGCAATCGAGAAGGCTTTTTCGATAGTTTCAATAGCTTTTCTTGGCTCTTCTATTCTGAAACAGCCCATTGTTATTGCTTTCATAACTCCAAATTGATTTGCTTCGAGCATCGAATTCTTTCCCTTCAATGCTCTTCTAACGCTTCCAGCGATCAAAACCATTGGGGAACCATCTTTATATGCGTTTGCAACGCTTATAGCAGAATTCAAAGTTCCTGGAGAAGCATGAGCGACTGCAACACCCGGAAAACCTGTTAAACGTCCTTCTGCATCTGCCATAGAAGAAGAAACTTGCTCATGTCTGCAGGAAATATATCTGATTTGCCTGTAATCATAAAGAGCATCTATGAAGTCTACGATTGAAGTTCCAATGATCCCATAAATTCTTTTAACACCAAGATCGCTTAAAGTATTGGCGATTGTTCTTGCGAGATCCATATGCAAATTAAGATTCAAATTAAAAAATTTTATGTCGTGCTAACTTAATTCTGAACAGAACCTTTCTATTTCTCTGTTCACGATCTCTGGCTTCTCAAGCTGAACGCAATGTCCTGCTCCTGAGACAACTAAAAGTTTTGAATTCTTGATCAGCCTATTAAGCTCCTTGGACTTCCCTACAGGTAATAAAGCATCCTTTTCACCAACTATGATCAAAGTTGGCTTTTCCAGCTTATTTGCAACTTGACGAAGATCGATCTTTGTCAAAGTCTTGTAACCATTCATCGCAGAATAACGAGGAGTATTCTCAAGAACTTGCTTTAAAGCCCACTCTTTGAGCTCAACAGCATTTTTTGCAAATGATAGATTTTCAACGAGTTTAACTGAACTCTTATAGTTTACAGCTGAAAAAAGCCTCGAAATAGGGTAGAAGAATTTGTGAAAAGCCCTAATTCTTGTTCCTCCACCGATCAGAATTAAGGCTTTAACTTTATCCTCATGCTCCTCACAGAACTTCATCGAGATCATCGTGCCAAAAGAGTGACCAATGAGAATGAAATCGCTAAGCTTTAAGGAGCTCACAACCGCATTAAGATCTGAGACAAATTTCTCGAAAAGATATTGCTCGTATTCTTTTGGCTTCTCAGACCTTCCATGACCTCGGTTGTCTATGAAGAGCATGGCATTTTTTCCTTGGAAGTAAGCTCTTTGCTCTTTCCAGAAATTCATGTTCGCAGTCCATCCATGTATGAAAACCATTGCGGGCAATTTGCCTTCTACGAATTCATAGTAGATCTTTAACCCTTCATTCTCGACAAATGGCATAATGAATGATAAAGAATTATTTTTTAAATTTTTCCCCTCACAAGCTTTTAATCTTGAATTTCCAGTAGAGTTGATGAAACAAATGAGCTCATTCGATCTAAAAGCATGTGTTCAGGAGCTTCAAAAGCTAATCGGTGGTAAGGTTGAGAAGATCTATCACTATCCTCCAGACGAGATCAGGATCAAGATCTACGCAGGTGATAAATTCGATCTAATAATCGAGGCGGGGAAAAGAATTCATCTCACAAAATTTCCCAAGGAGAGTCCAAAGTTTCCATCACCGTTTGCAATGCTCTTGCGTAAGCATCTTGAAGGGGCAAGGATAAAGGCTATAGAGCAGAAGGACTTTGATAGAGTCGTCATTTTGCAATTCGAAAGGGAAAAAGAGAGAAAGCTGGTGGCAGAATTATTTTCTAAGGGAAATATAATTCTCATAGAAGAAGATCGAATTATAATGCCACTAAAGGAGATCAAAAAGCAAAGCTTGGAGAGAAAGATTGATGAGAGCAAAGAAGTGGTGCGATATCTTGCGAACTCTGGACTTGGGGGACTTTATGCAGAGGAAGTATGCTTAAGAACTGGAATTGACAAGAAAAAGAAGTTTTATGAGCTTATCGAAGAAGAAAAGAAAGTTCTTTTTGCAGAAGTCGAGAAGCTAAAGAAGTTCGAGCTTAAACCACAGATCGTGATCAAAGATGGGAATTACTTCGACGTCGTTCCCATGGATCTGCTCTATTACAGCAATTTTGAAAAAAAGTTCTTCAACAGCTTCAACGAGGCTTTGGACGATTTCTATTCTAAGATCGCTATTGAGAGCGTTGAAGAAAGTGAAGA
This sequence comes from Archaeoglobaceae archaeon, assembly GCA_025058955.1. GTDB lineage: Archaea > Halobacteriota > Archaeoglobi > Archaeoglobales > Archaeoglobaceae > WYZ-LMO2. The sequence goes on from JANXDV010000009.1 coordinate 19,591, forward strand.
AGTGGAAAAGCTACGAAATAGGTTAAAAATTCAGGAAGAGACACTCAAAGAATACGAAGAGGAGATAAAAAAGAGTAGAGAAGTTGCGGAGCTTATTTATGCAAATTATTCAAAAATCCAAGAAATCATCGAAAAGCTAAAAAAAGGTGAAAAAGTCGAAGAAGCTTTGAAAATCTTTCCTGAGAGAAAAGTGGCAATAGTTAAGCTTGCAGACAAAGAAATCGAATTTGACTTCAGCAAAAGCGTTTATGGAAATGCTGAAATTTATTATGAGAAGGCGAAGAAGGCGAAAGAGAAGATCGAGAGCTTGAAAAATGCAATAGAAAAGACAAGAGAGGAGATTAAAAAGGCGGAGTCAAAGGGTATTAAAGTTGGCTTTAGCGTTCGCAGAAGGAGAGAATGGTTTGAGGAATACAGATGGTTCATAACTTCCGATGGATTTATCGCGATTGGCGGTAGAAATGCGAAGATGAACGCTGAGATCGTTTCAAGAAGACTTGAATCTAAGGATCTTTTCTTCCATACCCAAACTCCTGGAGCTCCAGTGGTTGTTCTTAAACTCGGTCAAGAAGCTCCAGAGACAAGCATAAGAGAGACTGCAGAGTTTTCAGCAATTTATTCTGCTCTTTGGAAGGAAGGAAAGCACTCTGGAGAAGTTTACTACGTTAAGCCTGAGCAAGTTTTGAGATCCGCTAAGCCAGGAGAGTATTTGCCTAAAGGGAGCTTTTACATTGCTGGTCAAAGGAATTATCTGAAAGTAGAGCTAAAATGTGCTATTGGTGTTGAAATTGAGAAAATGAGAGTAATAGGTGGTCCTGTGAATGCAATTAAGAAGTATGCGGACTACTACGTTGAACTTGGGATAGGAGATAAGAGTCAAGAGGAGCTGAGTGTTGAAATAGCCAAGGTTCTTGCAGAAAAGGCTGGAGAGAATGGTTACATTGTTAAAGCAATTGCAAAGCCTGACGAGATTGCAAAATTTTTACCCCCAGGAAGATCGAGGATTTTATGATTCTCGACTTTCCTTCTACAGCTAAATCAAAAGAATTGGCGAAGAAATACCACTATGATGAGTTTATAATTCGCAGATGGCTCCATTTTTTTGGAGAAGAAGCTGTAAAGATCGTTGAAGCCTTTGAGCGGGGAATTCCAAAGTATATCAGAGTGAACACGATCAAGATCTCAGAGAATGAGCTAATTGAAAGACTGAAAAAAAGAGGATTCAACCTCGAAAAGACTGAAGTTCCTTTTTGCTACGAGGTTTTGGAGGAAAAATATTCGATAGGGGCAACTCCTGAGTATTTGATGGGCTACTACTATGTGATGGATAAAAGCTCATGC